>JANNWQ010000225.1:0-38400 GCA_031408595.1 Acidobacteriota bacterium
AACCGAACATCGCAATCACCTCGACCTTCAGATAAACCTGCTCTCGGAACAGGAGAATACGAAGATGCTCGAGCTCCTACAGGCCATAGCAGAAAAGGTTGGCGTGCCGTGCGACGACGAAGCGCTGCAGGACCTGCTCACTCCGGTCGATCCTAAGCAAATGTCTGACCGCATAGTGCAGGAGAATGGCTAGGAAGAAAGTCGCGCTTTCGAATATAATCGGGATCGAAGTTTATGGCAAAGCAAGCACCGGCCGCAAAGGCTGCGTCGGCTAAGAAAGCTCCCGCCAAGGCCGCTGCTTCCAAGAAAAAGAGTAAATAGAACTTTAATTAGTAACGCAGAGAACTTTCCGAGGGCTTTACCGAATTGCCCTCGGGACTCATTGTGAGCCTTGCTTCCCAGAGTTCTCGCCTTTTGCCCGGTACGCCATTGATCCTGCTACCTCGGCAGCACAAATGCGCCAATATGCGGGGTGTTTGTGTTCAAACAAGTCTGCAAAGCAAGCAGCAGAGAGTCGCGTAGGTCTTCGGGAGTGACGATTGCGTCGACCAAACCTCTTGCGGCGGCGTGTTTGGCATCCAACTCTTTGTCGTAGGTTTCGCGGACGTTTTGCATTTCGGCCAGCATCTCGGGCGGAGGCTCTTTGCCTTCTTTTTTTAGCTTTTCGATCTGTGTGCCATAGATCGCAACTGCCGCAGAGTCGCCTTCCATGACGCCCATTCGCCCCGTGGGAAGTGAGAAGATAAAATCGGGATCAAAACCTTGCCCGGCCATCGCGTAATATCCGGCACCGCTGGCGTGATTTATGGTCAGGACAATTTTGGGGACCTCGGCGGTCGCCATCGCTTCGACAAAGCGGGCTCCGGCACGAATAATCCCGCTGTGCTCCGCCTCGGCACCGACCATAAAGCCGGAAACGTCCTGGACAAATAGGAGCGGCGTGCTGTGGCGATTACAATTCTCGATGAAATAGGCTGTTTTCTCAGCGGATTCGGTATAAACGATGCCGCCGAATCTCGGCGGCATTCCCGGCTTCCCTTTCGACATTCCTCTCGAATTGGCAATGACTCCGACAAGAATCCCACCGATCCGCGCTGTTCCGCAGATCATTTCCTTTGCGAAATCAGCCTGGAATTCATCAAGCGCAAGGTCAGAACCGGGAGCGGTAGCGACAGGGCCCTTGTCCGCGTTCTCATCAAGAATGCAGCGGAGTACGTCACGCATTTCATACGGAGCTCGGTGGTCTTCGGGGAGGATATCGTAGAGTTCCCGGAACCCAGTCGCTATCGCTCCCGGTTCTGACATAGACACCCTCGTCGTTTCTTTTTCGGGCAATTCGCTGACAAGGTCTCGGATCTTCTGCAGGCATTCCGCTTCGTCTTTTGTCTTGTAATGGGCGACGCCGGAGATGGAGTTGTGCGTCGCGGCTCCGCCGAGGGTTTCGTTATCTATTGTTTGGCCCGTCGCACCTTTCACGAGATTTGCGCCGCCGAGTCCCATGAAGCTGGTGCCTTCGACCATTAGAATTACATCGCTCAGAGCGGGCAGATACGCCCCGCCGGCGACGCACATTCCCATTACAGCGGAGATCTGCGGAACTTTTAGATATTTCCGCATGATCGAGTTGTAATAAAAGATGCGCGCGGCCCCATATTGCCCCGGAAACACGCCGCCCTGGTAAGGAAGATTAACTCCTGCACTGTCAACGAGATAAATGATCGGCACACGATTGCGCATCGCGATCTCTTGGGCACGCAGGATCTTTTTTATTGTCTCTGGATACCAAGCACCCGCCTTGATCGTCGCGTCGTTGGCCACGACAACACACTCGCGTCCCTGAACTTTCCCTACGACAGTCACAACCGCCGCCGCCGGGGCAGTTCCCTCATATTGGTCATACGCGACAAGCAACCCGATCTCTTGCGAGAAAGTATCTTTGTCGAGAAGCAGTTCGGTTCTCTCTCTCGCAGTCAATTTGCCCTGTTTATGAATCTTCTCGATCTTATCAACACCGCCTCCTAGCCGAAGCTTTTCAGCCAGGGCGACATATTCGTCGGTGAGAATGCGGAGGCGGGTTTTGCTAGTCTCGGATATCTTCATCATTTGGCGGTTCGAAAAAACTCAAAAATCCCAGGCCCGTAAGATGGGTTCTCAATGGACGATCTCTTGTCCAAAGTTCTGCCCCCAACTCCAAACTAAGGGCGACGAAGGCAATGTCATCCAAATCAACATCGCGCGTCAAACGTCGGGCCTCGATCCAGGACCCGACGGAAACGACTCCGTCATCGATTAGTCGAACCTGACTTATCAAAATCGTCAAGACTTCGAGCATCTGCTGGTGATCGAGTCCGCTTTTCTTGTGAATTCGAGGCGAGTGCTCGAAGAGTTCGACGACCACATAATTGGTCGAAACAAATTGATATTCGGGGCTTGAGAGGATACGGATTATGTAGCTGTTGTTGGAGATAAGCGCCGAAATAAATAGATTGGTATCGACAACAACAACTTTACGCATTTTCCTCAATCATTTTATTGATCCGGTCCTTATTCTTTACCCACCAAGATTTGTTTATTTCGGTCGCAAGCTGATCAGCGTCTTCCTGCGTAAGCTGGCTCCGACTGGTTATCGCCTGAACCTTTACAAGTTCTAAAAGACGCAAAACTTCATCGTTCGACATCTCGCCTGTTGGGATAGATATCCGCAACGCGTCTTCCGTTCTCACAGTGTCGATTAAGGTTTCCATCAGCTAGATTATATACGAATTGTCTCGTAAAAGAAGAATTTTTGACGAGACGTTCGTACCCCGCAGGTGATCAGCCATCGCGGCGATTATTCTTGGCTCGTAGCCTGTCAGTCAATTCTTTGGATGTCTCCGGCCGATCCGCCCAGATCCCAAAGACCTCGTCGAATGGACTAACCCGTTCGCCAATTTGCTCCAACTCTTTGACGAACTTCTTAGCTGAACTCTCGCTCTTGATTCGGAAAGTACCGCTCACATCAATCGGTAATGTAATAGAAATAGTTCCCATGCTATTCGAAATTCTAACACTTATTGATGTTAGTTGAGTGGTCAAAATCACTGCACTCTAAAATTCACCACACTCGAATCGCTAACCGCCGGAATTGCGAGACTAACAACTCGAATTCTCGCCTGATTTGTTGGCCGCCCGGTGATGCTGATCGTTTGCGAGCCGTCGTTCGGGGTGTCGGCGAGAATGGTTTCCCAATTCACCGTGCCGTTTCGCGAAAGCTCGATACGCACATTTCCTGCGACATTGTCCGATGTCCAATTTATCGTACTCAATCCGACTCGGCGCACTATTTCGCCGGTATTTAGTGAACTAAGCGTAATATTTGAGCCGCTATTACGATAGTTTGCGATCCAATCGGCGGTGTTGTCGATCGAGCGGGCATTTTCGCGGGCATTTGGAATTCCTGTCGGAACGCCGTTGAAGATTACATTTGGATTTGAGAAGTATGGAACTCGCGTGCAGCCATTCGTACATGGATCGGAGTAGGACATCACTGTCCGATAGCTTCCGTTGACGTAATGGCCAAAGCCGTAGGGATATGTCGGGCCTGAGCCGTTCTCGGGATTGTGTTGGCTGCCCATATTGTGGCCAAGTTCGTGAGCAAAACTAAGATTGCCGACCGCGCATGTTCGTGCGGTGACCGTAAAGGCATTATTGGGATTGCCGCCTTGCCCGCCCATCAGATATCCAATACCGCAGGCTCCTGTAGAAGTGGTCAGCATCGCAACCATATCGGCATTTAGACTGTTTCGCAAAATTCCGGTCGCCGCGTCGGCCCTTAAGTTGCTCAATTCTGTGCCAAAGCTTCCTGTCTCATTTAATGCAGTCAACTCCGCTCGAATCAGGCGAACTCGCAAACGCATACGGCTATTGATATATGCGGTATTTGTCGCATCGATCGCCTGCTGGGCAACGGTCTGAGCTTGAATTTCACCACCGAGCGAATCTCTAACTGCCGCAGTATATAGCACAAGAACATCGACCCGATCGCCAGAGTCTACACCTGCTGACGGAGACTCATTCTGATGAGCCGGATCGCCCTTTACATCTCCGGCACATTCAGGAAACTCTGACTGATTGAGTTCGACAAGAAAATGTTTGTCACCGCGAGGCACGATCTCATAAACCGCGCTCGGCGAATAGATCAATCCCGCGACGTGGCCTTTGCGAAAGCTCAGAACAACATCGCCGGGCATTTTACCCCTTGGATCGCTCTTGCCGCGCCACGTCGAGTCGTCGAGCGAACGAATTTCTATAGAGCTACGTTCTACTGCAAAAATCTTGCCGTCAAAAAGTTCGATCTCGATGCTGCTCAATGATGCTACGCGAGCGACGGCCGTTTGATCGAACGAAATTTCCGCTTCGCGCTTCGACGCAATCGAACTGCGGGCCTCGATCGAAACGGCCGCCGGTTGAGTTGCTAATCGAAAGACTTTTGTACTTTTCGACTGGCCAAAAGAAAGCCCTGCCAACCCAACAAAAACAAATAGAAATGCAGTTTTCGCTATTTTCATCTTTACGCCTCGTCAATAATAAAAGTAGGAACCATTCCGCCGCCGGACGAAACATTCGCAAGTTCGGTCGAAGACAGACGCGTAAACGCCGAGCCAACCTTGCCGAGAAAAAGCAGCGGATCAAGATCGACAAGCTGCTCCGTAAACTCCCAATTGCCCATATCGTCCGTAATCATGGGGAAAGACTCTTTTGCAGTCTTGACACGCTCTTGGATAAGATAATCGCCATCTTTCAAGGCGAGGGCGATCGCGTCATCCCATTCCGCAGCGGTCGAATTCCATCCTATATAGATGCCATTGCCGCCGTAATCGTCGTTTGGTTTTAATACTAACTTGTGAGAATTTGTCCGCGTCCATTCGACCAGATCAATGGTAGCTCCATGATTTTCCGTGCTCTCTTGGCGAAACATCCGCGTCCAGGGAACATGCTTTGTGATCGCAGAAAGCTCTGCGTCATTGAAAAGATGCTTGTAACGCTCATTCGTCAACACCGCAAAGACAGCTTTTTTATGCACCAGCTTCCCGCGAAAACTATTGACCATACAGACGGCACCCGCACGATATGCATCCAGCAATGCGTGATCTCGCTCCATGATCGGCAGATATTCGTTGACGAGCAGACGTTTGTAAACAATATCGATCGTCGTGCCGTTGTGTGTGAGGCGGTCGCCGTTGAATTCGAGTTCGTCCGGCGAGCAGATTATCGCAGGATAACCGTTTGATTCGAAATATTCGCTGAAAAGCTCAAATTCTTTGATCGTTGGTAGGTCTTTGAGATCGACAATTGCGATCGTCGGAGCACGTTCCGGCGTGCGTCCGAGAAACTCTTCGTAGCAACGAAGAAGAACGTCGAGCATCTTGGAGCGGCCTTCGAGCGTGGTGATCTGATATCGCTCGGCAAATTTGTCCATTACCGGCAACGCACGAAATATTTCGCTTGCCGAATCGGAAAACGCAATTCCAGCCGGACTTTCGCCGTTCAATTCGACGTAACTGTACGAGTCATCGGTGAGAAAAGAATCTAAGCGAGACGTTGGCGAGACGTGAGAATAGCCAGGATCAATGCGGACGAGTTCTCTTTCGATCTCAGTTACGCCGAGTTCGTCGAGAACAGCGTCATCCGCGACCGCAGCGTCCTTTACTTTCTGCAAAGCTGCGAAAACCGTCTCACACGTTGTCGTAATATGTGCCCAATCTTTTGAAGTAACAAAATGAGGCCTCAGATACGGCGACAATCTTCTGCCGCCAAAGATAAGTTTTGAACGATCAAGCTCAGCGTCGAGCATCTGTAGCGATGCGGTGGCGAGCTCTGTATCCCTTAAAAGTTCGTGATAATGTTCGACGGCTTGTTTTAGCATAAAAATACACGCAGGCAAGCTGCCTGCGGTTCGACTATTTCGACATGCTCAGGATCTCTTGAAATTCATCCTTGGTCAGCGGCATCACCGAAAAGCGCGGCTGGCGGACAAGATAAATGTTCGCAAGCGCCGGATTTTCTTTAATGGCCGCAAGCGTCACCGGTTTTTTCAACGGCTTTGAAGGCGTCAATTCGACCGCGTGCCATGCGGCATCTGTCGGATCGGGAAAGGCTTCTTTAGAAATCTCGGCAATACCGACGATCTCTTTCCCGACTACCGAATGATAAAAATAGACCTTGTCGCCTTTTTTCATATCTTTCAGAAAAAGCCGCGCCTTGAAATTTCGCACGCCGGTCCAATCGGTCTTACCTTCTTTTACGAAATCGTCCCACGAATACGCCGTAGGTTCTTGTTTCACCATCCAATAGTTCATAAGCGTTTACTTCTTTGCGTCTGCTGCTTTCTTGTTGAGCCATTTCGCCCAGCGTTCAAGTACGGGTCTAAACGGTTTGAAGATCTTTGCCCGGACACTCCCCTCGGCTTGCTTCTCGCTCCAGGCTTTTAGATTCTTTTCAGCGTACTGCCTGATCTGCGGTTCTAGGCCGGTCTTCTTTACGGAATGTCTTAGCGTCAGATAATAATGCTGCCCGACGAGCGAGAATAACAGGCCAGCGAGATTACCCTTGAAAGCGCTTTTCGCCATGAACTTCTTAACAAACCCCTCAGTCGGCTGCAACAGAGCCCCCATCGACATCTCAAACCACGGCGCCGAGTGCTGAACACGCGGATGATAGAGCCCCGGAAGGTCGCCTTTAAGCGGCACGTCCATATTCTTTAGCCGCGGGTCATTGATATAATCGACCAGCTTGATCCGCTCAACTCCGCGCGTCTGCTCGAGCGGAAGAAAATCGAGCACCTTATTTATGCTCGCCTCGTAATCCTTCGGCAACGGAAACGAAGCGGTGTTCTCGATGCGGACCTTAGTAATTTTCGCGGCCTTCTGACCGGCGGTTTCGATTGGCATAAAATTAACTTAGCAATTCGCTCTCAATATACATCGTGTCCGGTGAAAAATCCTGTTCATTAGGCCACTGCACCGTATCGAAAGCGATGTTAATATTCTTGAAATAGTTCAAATCCTTTAATTCTCGAAATACGCCTTTGTCAAGATATGGTTTAGTATCGAAACGGCGAACTGAGCCGTCGTCGAACTTGAGATCCAACGTAAAATCACTATTCGCTTTCGCCTCTAAGACTTTGTTCATATTATTTAAGCGGTTCGATTCTGGCAACCTCTTCTCCTTCAATCGCTAGTTCCCAATTTTGCATCAATTCCTCACGATGAATTTCGATCCACGCCTGCACCAGCCTCATTTGCGTTCGTTTTAGCGTTCCTTCGTTTACTTCACCGCCAGGTATTTCAATGACAGCGTTATCTGCCCCGTGTCTTACGTGGATGTGCGGCAAATGATGTCGCTTGTTATCATAAAAGTACATCAACACGGTGACGCCATAGAATATCGAGATTATCGGTAATTAAATTCTCCTAAAAACACCTGCCCGCCACCGTAAGATTGTAGTTCGAGAGACGCTAATAGTAAATTACGCCACAGCAGTGTGGCGAATGTGCAACGGGTCCACGTTCAGAGTGCAAGCTTCAGCTTGTTTCTCCCACGTCGAGAGACCTAAGCACCAGGAAACAAGCTAAAGCTTGCACTGCGGAACAACTAGGCACTCAGATTGCAATACTTTTGACCAATGAATCAATGCACGCTATCAAAATCGACCAGCGTTTCCGGCGTTGGGCTGCATACGGGCGTTGACGTCAATATGACTTTGCGGCCAGCCCCGGAGAATACAGGTTACATTTTTGTCCGAACGGATCTGGATAATTTCGAAATACCGGCGTCGGTCGAGTATATTTCGCATTGTTCGTATGCGACCACGCTGATGCGGCGAGGTGTAGTGCTTTCTACGTGCGAACATCTTCTCTCCGCGTTGAGAGGCAGCGGTGTCGACAATTGTTTTATCGAACTCGACAACATCGAGATCCCGATCATGGACGGGTCGAGCGAAGACTTTATTGAATTGATCGGAACCGCTGGCATTGCTGAGCAAAGTTCACCCCGCCACGTTCTGCGCATATTAGAAAAGGTCGAGTACGAGCAGGGCGATCGCAAGATGTCTATCGAGCCTGCCGCGAACTACGAGATCGATTGCATGATCGACTTCCCGCACCCTTTTATCAAGCGGCAATCGCTGCATTTTGTGTTTAGGAACGGTTCGTTTGGACGCGAGATCGCGTCAGCTCGCACTTTCGGCTTCACACACGAGATCGAAATGCTCCGCAAAGCGAATCTCGCTCTCGGCGGCTCGCTCGATAATGCAATTGTTCTCACGCCCGACGGAATGCTCAACGAAACGCCTCTGCGCTTCGACGACGAATTCGTCCGCCACAAGATCCTCGACATCATTGGCGATTTCGCATTGCTGGGAATGCCGATCGAAGGCAAGATCACCGCCGAAAAGAGCGGCCATTCTGTTCACGCGTCATTGATGAGCAAATTATTAAAGGCCGAACACGCATGGGAGATCGTCTAGTCGGACCGCAGGCTGGCAGCCGCGTTCCAACGCGATGGGCTTCCGCTTATCCACACTAAAATAGTATGTAAGCAGCATGTTTTGAGTTACTTAGACTGTTAATTCAGCAAATATTGTCTGCGGCTAATTCCAGTCCCCAGTATGGAAGGTTCCTTCTTTGTCCGTTCTTTGGTACGTATGGGCGCCGAAGAGGTCGCGTTGGGCCTGGATGAGGTTGGCGGGGAGGCGTTCGGTGCGGAGGGCGTCGAAATAGGCGAGGGCGGACGAGAAACATGCGGCGGGAATACCGTTTTCGTTGAAGGCGACGACGGCTTTTCGGAGCGAATTTACGCGCGAATTGAGCATGTTGGCGATCGCGGGGTCGAGAATGAGGTTTGCGAGGGCCGGATCGGTCGAATATGCTTTGCGGATCGTTTCGAGCAGCTTCGAGCGAATGATACAGCCGCCGCGCCAGATGCGCGCCGTTTCGGCGAGGTCGAGTCCGAAGTTTTTTTCGCTCGACGCAGCCTGCAACAGCGACATTCCCTGAGCGTAGGTCAGGATAAATCCGCACAAAAGCGCGTCTTTGAGTTCGCCCGTCGAGGTACGCGAACGGTTTTGGTCCGCCGTCGTGCTCAATCCGGAGAATTTCGCCGCGATCGTCGTGCGAACCGCCTTTTGCGACGATATTTGACGCATCGTGACGGCGCTGTCTATCGTCGGGATCGGCACGCCGAAATCCATTGCCGCCTGCGACGTCCATTTTCCCGTGCCCTTTTGTCCGGCGGTGTCGAGTATTAGCGAAACGAGCGGTTTGCCCGTCTCGGCATCGATCTTTCGCAGGGCCTGTGCTGTGATCTCGACCAGAAAAGAGCCGAGTTCGGAACTGTTCCACTCAGAGAATGTGCGGTGCATCTCGGTATTTTCCATCCGCAGCACGCGGTGCATGAAATCATACGTCTCGGCGAGCAGCTGCATCATGCCGTACTCGATGCCATTGTGTACCATTTTGACAAAATGCCCGGCGCTGCCCGCTCCCATGTACGCGACGCACGGTTCGCCGTTGACTTTGGCAGAAACAGCCTGCAAAGTGGCCTCGATGCGTTCGTAATGCTCGCGTTTGCCGCCCGGCATGATCGACGCGCCGTGACGAGCACCTTCTTCGCCACCGCTGACGCCGATTCCCATGAATCCAACGCCCTTCGCGTCAAGCTCGGCGATCCGTCGGTCGGTGTCCGCGAAATGAGAGTTCCCGCCGTCAATCATCAAGTCATTGTCGTCAAGATGCGGCAGAAGCTCGGCGATCACGCTGTCAACGATCGGCCCCGCAGGCACGAGCAGCATGATATTGCGCGGAGATTCGAGTTTTGAAAGGAAATCAGCGAGATCGTTTCCAACATCGAGCGGCATTCCGGCGCCTTCTTTCAGAAGAAGCTCGCGTTTCCCCGCATCAAGATCGTAACCAACGCCGCTTATTCCCTGCTCCGCAATATTCAACAGAAAATTGCGACCCATTGTCCCGAGCCCGATCGTTCCAAAGTGTGCTTTTGACATTTTCTAGTGTCCCAACTGTTTAATGAAACCTTGTTTCAGATTCTTTTCGATCTCAGAATGCAACGGAGTGTTGGTGGTTGCCTTAATGACCTTGTTCCCGCATTTACCGCACAGCAAATAGATTATCAGAACGCCATGATCGCGAAAGATGAACGAATTCAGCGACAACGCGTCTTTACCTTTGTATTTCATTGCGCCGATCTTTTTGCCGCATCCGGGACAATCGTCGCCATCATAAAACCAACGCCCTTTGATCAATGATCCAAAACGCATCTGCGCTTGAACATACAGCATGTCCATCATTTCCTTGATCTCTTTATCTGGCATCGTGATATACCTCGGTCGCGAGAAAACTTGCCCTGATTGATCAGGGATTATACACTGCGTTTACACAGTATGTTATCACTGCATGACGCTATTCGCCCGACGACATTTATCAAATCATCGAAGCTCAGCGACCATCTGGGGCTTGATATCACAATTGCGACCGAGACTTTTCAACATACTGGGAGCTTTAAATTTAGAGCCGCCTACAATGTTGCATTGAGTGTCCCGAACGATGAGCTGATCGGCGTCTCATCTGGCAACTTTGGCCAGGCATTGGCGTATGCCGCAAAGCTGCTGGGTAAGAGATGTACGGTGATAATGCCGCATAACTCGGCGCAGGTTAAGGTTGACGCGGTTCGTTCGTTCGGTGCCGTTGCCGATTTGATCGACGTTAAGGTAGTAAGCCGCGCGAAACGACTCGCCGAACTCGCTAACGAACGCCCAGACGCATATTTAGCGAGCGCCTATGATGACCAACTAGTTATCGACGGCAATTCCACGCTCGGAAATGAACTAGGAGAACATAATTTTGATGCCGTGATCGTTCCCGTTGGAGGCGGCGGCTTGATCTCAGGCATCGTTCAGAGTTTCGAACGGACCGCCAAAAACACGGCAGTTATCGGGGCCGAGCCTTTGATGGCAAACGATGCAGCTCGTTCTCTTCGGGCCGGCGAACTGCTCGCAAACGATTCCGAACCGCAAACGATCGCGGATGGCACAAGAACCCTGTCGTTAGGAAATGTGAACTGGCCTATCATCAGAAATGGAGTTCAAGAAATTATTGAGGTTACAGAGGATAACATCAAGACAGGCCTGAAGTTATACTTCGAACTTGCAAATCTAAAATGCGAACCTACAGGTGCTCTCAGTCTCGGAGCGGTGTTAGTTGAAAGGGAGAAATTTACCGGCAAGAAGATTTGTCTGGTGGTCAGCGGTGGCAATGTCGATCCGGCGGTTTATGCGAGCCTCTTGTCAGAGCCGCCTGCATAAACGGGGGAAAAAGAATTTGGCCGCAGATTTACGCGGATATCGCAGATTAGGAAAAATAACTTCTTCTTATCCGCGTTATCTGCGTAAATCTGCGGCCAGATTTCTTTTAAACCTTTCCGATTTCTTCGACGAAAGTAACGCGATTGATCTCGTGCAGCGTCGACATACCCTGAAAAACCTTTTTGACCGCCGATTCACGCAAACTCGAAAGGCCTTCTTTCTCCGCCTGACGCCTGATCTCAGAGCCCGGGCGGCGTTCGATGATCATTTCGCGGATCGCGTCGGACATGTCGAGCAGTTCGTGAATGGCTGTACGTCCGCGATAGCCGGTGTGATTACAGGCGTCACAGCCGACGCTGCGGAAAAATACCTGATCGGTGGCCAGATCTTCACGGCGCATTCCCGACTCAGTGAGTTCCTCATCCGTTGGCACATAAGCCCTTTTACAAGTCGGACAGAGCAGCCGAACGAGCCGTTGAGCGAGTACGCAGTTTAGCGACGATACGAAATTATAGGGCTCAACGCCCATGTTAAGAAATCGGCCGATAACGTCGATCACGTTGTTGGCGTGAACCGTTGTAAAAACAAGGTGGCCGGTCAACGCAGACTGGATGGCGATCTGAGCCGTCTCTTCATCACGGATCTCTCCGACCATGATCTTGTCCGGATCGTGTCGAAGGATCGAACGCAATCCACGTGCAAACGTGAGGCCCTTCTTCTCATTCACCGGAATTTGTACGATCCCATGAAGTTGATACTCCACCGGATCTTCGATCGTAATGATCTTGTCCTCGTCATTACGGATCTCGTTGAGCGCGGCGTAAAGCGTGGTTGTTTTACCCGAACCGGTCGGCCCGGTCACTAGAACCATGCCGTAAGGCTCTTTGATGTAAAGCCGAAAACGCGAGACATCCTCAGCGTCAAAGCCGACAACATCAAGGTCGAGATTCTTAAATTCCTCGTTGATCTGCTCCTTGTCGAGGATACGAATAACGGCGTCCTCGCCAAACACGGTCGGCATGATCGAGACACGAAAATCGACCGTCCGGCCCTTATAACGCACGCGAAAACGGCCATCCTGCGGAATACGACGTTCCGCAATGTCGAGTTCGGACATGACCTTGATACGCGAGATCAGTGTCTGGTGAAATGCAATATCGATCGGATCGACCTTGGCATACAACGCTCCGTCGATGCGGAATTTGACCTGCACGTCGCGCTCGCGTGTCTCGATATGAATATCGGATGAGCGCGATTCCATCGCGTTGTAGAGAATGGTGTCGACCAGCTTAATGATCGGCGACATCTCGCTGTCATTGGCGAGGCGGTCGAGGTCGAGCACCTCGTCGCCGTTGTCGGTTTCTTTTACGAGCGAGATCTTAAAGGTCGAGGCGGCCTCTTGCAGAACACGCTGCGTCGAATCGCCCTTTCTTAAAACAACGTCAATTGCTCCTGCGGTCGCGACATACGGTACGATCCGTACATTGAGAACATTCTCGAGCTCGTCTAGCCGCTCCAAATTGGTCGGGTCGGCCATCGCCGCGTGCAGATCACTACCCTCGCGACGGAGCGGTACAAACTGATTGCGCAGCATCAGATCGACCGGAATTCTCGCCAGTTCCTCAATATCTATAGGCGACGGCTGCTCCGGCGGCAGCAGATCAATGAACGGCATGCGGTACCGCTTCGCGAGAGCCTTTGCCTCCATTACCTCGGGCGGATCCTTGTCGAGAAAACTGGCCACGTCAACCGTCGGGGCCGAAACTGGATTTGTTTCACTATCAATTGTCGTATTCATTTTCACTCAATTTTGCTAGCCCCAACGCACGAGCTATGGCTTCATTCACTTCCGTCAAATCAGTCAAATTTCCCTGCGCTGAACGCCTAATCAACGTCATATATATCCATTTCGGGGCGGTTCCAGTCGTCAGCGATCGTCGATAGCCTATTTCGAAGATCGGCCGCTTGTTCGCGGTCGATCCCACGAGAGGCTAATTCGATGTGATCAGGTCGAATGAATGTGATAAGCACTCGGGATTCTGGCATATCAACTGGCTGTTCGGACAAAACGACCAACCCGTCCTTGTATGTTCCTTCAACTGTCAACATGTTCTGTCTCCAACAAATTATCGTCGTCCGCTGGACGGCCCGGCCGAGATCATTTGGATGATCGGCAGGTATATAGCTAAAAGGATCGTAACCACGATCGCAGCCATTACGAGCAGGATCATAGGTTCTAGTAGCGTTGTAAATTGCTCAAGCCGCACTTCGGCCTCGGCATCGTAGAATGACGCCACTTCATCCAGCATCTCACGCAAACTTCCCGATTTCTCGCCGATCCCGATCATGTCGAGTCCAAGCGGAGGAATCCAGTTGGCCATCTCAAGAGACTCGGTAAAGCTGCGGCCCTCGCGGATCATCGGCAGAACGTTCTGGCTGCGACGCCTGAGTTCTAGATTGTTGATCGATTGCGATGAAATATCCCATGAATCGGGCACCGTAATACCGCCGGATAATAGCGTTGACATCGAGCGTGTCAATTGAGCCGTTGCCATATTGCGGATCAGCTGGCCGGCGATCGGTATCTTCAGCAAAACCTTGTGCAGGACCAATTTACCGCTCTCAGTTCGCAACCACGCAAATACCGCAAGCCCGATAATAATTACCAATGGCCCGAGCCAGAGAATATTGTTTACGATCGCGTTTGAAACCCAGAGCACCGCCAATGTGACCGTCGGCAATGTGCGGTTCGCCGCAAGGCTCTTAAATAGGTCTGACATTCGCGGCACGATGTAGAGCGTCAGGAACGCCACCATAATAACCGCGGCAAGGAGCAGAAATGCCGGATAGGCCAAAGCACCACGTAACTTCCGCGATACTGCAACACTACGGCGCAGATACGTGACGAACCTGGCCAAAACATCGTCGAGGGCTCCGCTCTTTTCACCGGCTAGAAGAGAAGCAGTATAGATCCGCGGAAACAGTCCCTGAGCCTCAAATGCCTCCGAGAGCGGCACACCGTTCTTGATCTTTTCCTCAACGTCAGTCAAAACTGCACGCAGATTTGCCGATCCGGCGCGCGTTTTCAGCAGCCCGATCGCCTGGAGAACAGGGATACCGGCCCTTAGCAGAGCGGAAAGTTGTTGGTTAAAGAGGAGAAAATCAGCCTGTTTGACCTTGCCTTTCTTACCGCCACCAAGCGAAAGAACAGCAGACAGCCCGTCCTCAGTCTTGGAGACCGCAAACACGCGAAAGCCCTCGCCCTCAAGGCGCGTGCGGGCCTCGGTGGCTCCGGCAGCCTCAACGATCCTTGTCACGATCTCGCCCGATGGCGTTCCCAGACGGCAAATGAACTCGGTCATAAATATAAACGGCCTATTTATCAACCGTTATAGGCTAAGCGATAGGCGAGTAGATCGAATTATATCACGCAAAACGGCCGTGATAGTTGCGGCAAGATCTAAATCACTTTTTTCCGGTAAACAAACAACCATCGACAACCGAACAACATCATAAAATTATCTTGCCGAAGGTGTACACTTTGAATAGAATCTGTAGGATACAAGGCTCGGACTACGTTAATATGCAAGCTCTCCGCATCAGTTTCGAACGATTGTTCGTATGTTCCCTGTTTGCGCTCGTTGTGAGCTTTGCGGGCTTTGCTCAGAGTCCCACGCCAACGCCCTCCACCGATGATCCTGACGACCGCATCCGGGTAAAGACCGACCTTGTTTCGCTTACGCTTACAGTCACCGATCCGTATGGCCGCTATGTTTCGGGTTTGGGCAAAAATGCGTTTACCATTTTCGACAATAATCAAGAGCAGGAGATTACCTATTTTAGCGATGCCGACGCTCCGGTTTCAGTAGGGATCTTGTTTGATGTCTCAGGCTCGATGAGCGGGGATAAGATCACCAAAGCTCGTAAAGCTCTGGAGCGGTTCATCGGTACGAGCCATCCGTCCGACGAATACTTTTTGATCGCTTTTAATAGTCGTGCACAACTTCTGATGGATCGCACCCGCGACGGCGAGGCCCTTTTGAGGAAATTGACACTCGTCCGGCCAAAGGAAAATACTGCTCTTTACGATGCGGTATATTTAGGCGTTGAACGCGTAACTCGCGGTACTCACCAAAAACGCGCGATGCTCATCATCAGCGATGGTCAGGACAACGCGTCGCGATACAATTTTGGCGAGGTTCGCCGTCTGATGAAAGAATCGGATGTCGTCACCTATTCTGTTGGGATCATGGATCGCGGTGATTCCGGCAGTTCCGTTGGCATGCAGGGCCAGGCATTTCTCGATGAACTCTCATCCGTGACCGGCGGCAAGGCCTTCTATCCGCAGACGGACATCGAGATGGACGAGATATTTGAGCGTATCGCCCTCGAACTTCGCAATCAATATTCAATCGGCTACATTCCAAAAGACTTCCAACCTGACGGAAAATGGCGTAAGGTGAAAACTAAGGTAAAACCCCCGAGGGGTTTACCGCGTCTAACCGTTCGTTCGCGTGAAGGCTATTACGCCACACCGAATTCGAATTTTCGCTAGTATTACGTCTTTTTAGGTCGTTAGAATGAAAAGAATCGCTTTTTTCCTCACAGTAATCGCATTTTTGGCAGGCATCGGAGTATCTCTCGCAAGTGAAACCGCGAGTTTCGCACAGGCGAAAACGCCTACGCCGACGGCAACCGCTACACCTGCGGTCGCTCCAACGATCAAGCCATCACCGACGCCGGATGACGAAGTCATAAAAGTTGACACGGAACTGGTTAACCTCAATATCCGCGTCATCGACCGCAACAACCGGCCGGTGAATAGCATCGCTCAGAGCGAGTTCAAGATCTTGGAAGATGGTGTTGTGCAGGAGATCGACTTCTTTTCCAAATCCGAAGTCCCGACCAATTACGGCATCGTCATCGACAACTCCGGTTCGATGCGGCAGCAGCTCGACAAGGTGGTCGAGGCCGGGAAGGTTTTAGTCAACACCAACAAGCCCGACGACGAGACGTTAATAATCCGCTTTGTCGGCCGCGACAAGATCGAGATCGAACAGCCTTTCACCTCCAACAAAGGAAATCTTACCGATGCTCTGGATAATTTGTACATCGAAGGTGGGCAGACGGCCGTAATTGATGCCGTTTATCTTGCTGTCGAAAACATTGACGAATACGAACGAACAAAAAACGCCGATGTCGGTAAACGCCGCGCCTTGATCCTCGTGACCGATGGAGAGGACCGAAACAGCTATTACAACGAAAAACAGTTGTTCGAACTGCTGCGCGAATCTGAGGTGCAGATATATGTTATCGGCTTCATTGAAGACCTGAGCAAAGAAGGCGGCTTTATCAAGAAGAGCCCACAGGGCCAGGCAAAGGCTTTCCTCGAACGCATTGCCACCGAATCGGGCGGCAAAGCGTACTTCCCAAAGTCTGCCGGTGAACTTCCAAGTCTCGCTCAAGAGATCTCAAGCGAACTTCGCACCCAGTACTCCATCGGCTACATCCCTTCAAACGACAAACGCGACGGCACCTATCGCCAGATCAAGGTCCAGGTCGCCGACGGCCCAAATGCCCAAAAACGCATAGCCGTAACCCGAGCCGGCCGCACCGCCGACGGCGGCGCCCCAACCGCCCCAAAAACCGCCTCAACGCCAAAGACTCCATAGTCGAAAACCTTCATCGGCTTAAAAGGCATGACACGTGATGCGTGTCATGCCTTTTGCCTGTGATCATTTTCTGGGGCATAAGTCGGTTTAGGTATTGAGCGGGACCGACCAGCTTTTATCAAAAGTTCGGCCGCTACGCTTGCAAGCGAAACCCGTTAAAATTGCGAACTCTCATTTTTTTTGAGCTATACTTTCGCCTCCTGTCGCATTCTGTATCGGGAAGGATTTCAGGAAGTGAAACCCATTGAATGTACACAAAACGGGAGAAACAAAGTGTCCAAGCAAACAAACCAACTCAGTCAGTCGTTATTGCTGGCAACCATAGTAACCTTCATCGTGCTCGGCTCGTTCAGTTCTGTTTTCGCGCAGAACAAAGCCGTCGACAAATATCCGAAGCCGGATTTTTCGGCGATGGAAGAGTATTGGGACATCGTCGAGTGGGAATACGACTTTGCACCGACTTCTAACGTTCCCAATTTTATTATCATCGCTAAACCAAAACAAAACGTGGTCCCGGTATGGTGGATATAACTTGGCTTGATAGTAAGGGAGTCAAGATCGTTAGACACCGTATTTTCTTTAGTGCAGGACAGGTTCAACGGTCGAAAATAGGCGATCCTATTCGAGGTGAATCAAAAGCACCATTCAGAAGAGAAATGGCACAGGTGAAGAGCGTAAAAAGTACAGAAAACTCGGATAGCCCGGATGCGAGGACGGAAAACTAAGATGGCTGGAGCAAAACGCCGCCGCGAACATTGCTCGCGGCGGCGTTTTGCTAAATACTTCCGTTTTCAAATTAGTCAGGAACGCTGCCAGAGATCTTTTTACGCGTCGTCTCGCCGGTGGACAAGACAGAGATGCCTTGGTCGACTTCGTCGTGAGGTCTTGGAATTACGTGTGTTGCGGTAACCGTTCCGATCCGGCGTGCCGCAGCGGCTCCCGCATCGACCGCAGCCTTTACAGCACCGACTTCACCGCGGACAATGGCGGTGACCAAGCCGGCATCTATGCGTTCATAGCCGACAAGTTCGACATTGGCCGCCTTGACCATTGCATCGGCGGCCTCGATCATTGCGACGAGGCCAAAACATTCGACCATTCCAAGAGCTTGCATATAGATCACCTATTTTCGGCGAGGCGAGAGGAAGAATATCGCCACGCCGAGCACACCATACCAACTGCGATCGCCAGAAAGAAGATTGCTCCCGCTGTGATCATACTATTTCCAAACCGCCGTCAGAACAACCGCCAAGGCCGCAACTACGGCTATTACGACGGTTAGCACAATAAAAAGAAGGTTAGGCGAATCGTCATCCGGTTGCCACTCGTAGTTCAGACTCTTTCGATTACTAACGCGGGCCTTGCGGCGTTCTGCTGCAGCCTTAGCGAGCCGATCATCCTCTTCCCCGTCGATCTTGAACCGCTCTGCCAGCTCGTCCAGCGCCGCCTTGGTCTCATCGCTCTTTTCTGAGGCCGCACCATTCGATGCCAAAACTTCGCCGACACTCGCGCCACAGCTGTAGCAGAATGCCGTGTTCTCACGCACATCTACGCCGCATTCTTCGCAGACCTCTTTTTCAGCAACCGCCTCAACCATCGTTAGATTCTAGCAAAAACTTCCCGTTCCTCGCCCAGATCACGTGCCGAAGGTGTCAGGATCGTTTTCTTCGAAATATAAATCTTCTCGCCCTTGTCGATAGCCCGTCGTACATCGTCCTCGCTGACAAAATCAACAGTCGCGATCGGCACAGGCTTCTGCACTGCATTTTCTGGCGTTATATCGTGAACAACAGCCGTCGGAGCGGCAGGAGCTTCGACTCGAACTGGTTCCGCTTTCGGCGGCTCAGGCGGCGTCTCAGCAAGCTTTTTGCTCAGAAAACTATCCACAATCGCCGCGATATCCTCGCGCCTGGGAACGGCACGTTTCTGTGCGGCCTGCTCTACGACTCGTGACTCACGACTCACGACTCCCGACTCTCCATTCACCGGCTTCGTCTCAAATGCAACCCGCTTGATGTCCATCAGATGCACTGGCGAAATATTGTCCGACGTGACATTGCCACCCCAAGAGCCGCATCCCAAAGTCATCGACGGCGTCAGGTCAGTCGAAAACCCGATTGCACCATGCGTGGTCGGCGAATTAATGATCACCCGTGCTGCGGGCATTTGTTCGCCGTAACGTATCGCCGCAGCCCGATCCTGCGTGTGCATCCCACTCGTATGCCCCATGCCGCCAAACTGAAGTATCTCCTGACAGCGATTCGCACCTTGTTCTGCACCGTCAACGACAAAGAACGCAAGGGTCGGCGACAGTTTCTCGATCGACCACGGATAGTCCCGACCGACCCCGGCGCAGTCCGCCAGCAGACAACGTGTTCCGTCAGGAACCGAAATGCCCGCAAGATTCGCGATAAACGCTGCCGACTTGCCGACAATTCCTGCATTTAGCGTTCTTTGAGGCGTCAAAAGTACGTTTGCGACCCTTTCGGCCTCGGAAGCGCTAAGAAAATGTCCGCCCTGAGCTTTGAATTGAGATCGAACCTCCTGCTCCACTGGTGCGTCGCAGATGACCGACTGCTCGGATGCGCAGATCGTGCCATTGTCGAAGCAAGTGCCGGTGAGAATATCAGCAACGGCCTTGGAAACGTTTGCTGTTCGTTCGATGAACGAAGGTACGTTGCCAGGGCCAACACCGAAGGCTGGTTTCCCAGATGAGTAAGCCGCTCGAACGAGGCCGGTGCCGCCGGTCGCAAGAATTACGGCCGTCTTCTTGTGCTTCATGAGGGCTTCGGTTCCCTCGATGGTCGAATCCGTCAGACAAATGATCGCATCGCCCGGGAGGCCAAGTTTCATCGCCGCGTCACGCATTACGCGTGTCGTCTCGGCAATGCATTTCGCGGCAGAAGGATGCGGCGACAACACGATCGTGTTTCGCGATTTGATCGCGATAATGATTTTGTAAATCGCTGTTGAGGTAGGATTTGTTGATGGGATGATCGCTGCGACCACGCCGCGTGGGCTGGCTATCTCGACGATGCTCTCTGTCTCGCGAACGACGCCGACGGTTTTCAAATTGCGAAAATAATTCCAGACATCTTCGGCCGCAAACCGATTTTTTTCGCGTTTGTCCTCGGCACGACCAAAACCCGTTTCCTCGTTCGCCATTTTTCCGAGGCGCTCGGCATTTGCAAGAGCGACTTGTGACATCGCTTCGCAGATCTCGTCGATCTTTGTTTGACTGAGTTTCGCGACAGACTGAAAGGCAAACGACGCGGCCTCGACCGCGTCGCGTGCTTGCTGTTGAGCGATCAGATCCTTGTCACCCATTGGTCTTTACAGGGCGAGGCAGAAACGTACAGGATCGCTGAGACCCTGACCAACTGCCTCGTGTTATGGCATTACCGCGTCTTTGTCTTGTTTCCAGTGGCCGAGCCAGTAGGCGTAGAATCAGCCCCACCAGAGCCCAATTGCTTACCACCGCCGCCTTGCAACGCCTTTTCATCAGGACTGTAGCCAACCGCACCGCCTTTTGGCAGAACGCGCTCGACCTCGCCATGAGGACGCGGAATGACGTGAACGCTGATAAGTTCTCCAACCCGTCGGGCAGCCGCCGCACCGGCATCGGTCGCCGCCTTGACCGCACCGACATCGCCACGCACAAAGATCGTGACATATCCGGCACCGATGTACTCTTTGCCGACAAGCCTAACGTTTGCAGCCTTTACCATCGCGTCGGCCGCCTCTACGGCTCCGATAAAACCCTTGGTCTCGACCATGCCTAAAGCTTCTAAACTCATGCAGTATTCCTCTCTATATGGATTGCTCTTCCGATATTAACTTAAACCGCTCTCAATGCCCAAACGCGGCCTCGCCTATTGCCGTAAATCTTTGAAAAACAATTGACATTGTTGGCTCTGGAACGATATATTTCAAGTCAAGTAGCACGCATCGACAGGTATTTTTGTACGGAATCCGACGATTCAAATAAATGTCACTTACATTAGGCGAAAAATTACGGCAAGCCCGTGAAGAGCGGGGCTTTACCCTGAGTGAGGTAGCCGATCAAACCCGCATTTCCGGTCTTTATCTCGAGTCTATCGAGAACGACGACTATCGGACGTTGCCTGGCGGGATATTTAATAAGGGCTTCGTCAAATCATACGCTAAATTCGTCGGCATTAATGAGCAGGAAGCTCTTACCGATTACACGGCGATCATTAGCAAAACAGATATCATTGAGAATCCGGAACTCAAGCTCTACAAGCCGGAGGTTTTGACGGACGGGCCGAGCGGTTTTTCGAATGCTCCGACTATCATCTTGGCGGTCGTCATTCTGAGCCTAATGAGCGTTGGCGTGTGGTTTTTGGTCAATTATCTTCGGCCGCCTGAAGGTCCTGTTGTCGCAAATACGCCGCCGAAAACGAACAAAAATGCTAACGCGACTACGCCATCGGACGGTTCGACGGAATTGCCTTTGAATCTGCCTGAGATGGCGACGGTCAAAATAGAATTCAACGCTGTCGGCCAGCCGGTGCGTTTGATCGCAACTAAGGACGGCGAGAAGAGTGACAACGTGGTCGCCGCTGGCTCGTCTGCTAGCTTCGAACCAAAAGAAAGCCTTACTTTGAACTACAATCGCTGGAACGCAACGGCAGCGCGGCTTACGATCAACGGAAAGCCGATCACGCTGCCATCTGAGCCTTTGAAGAATGCGGTTGACAAGGCCCGGATCGAGTTTACGATCTCTAAAGAAAATCTCGGCCAGATCTGGATGGACGGTGCGATCTCGAAGGAAGTCCCGGCCGCTGTAGTTCCTGATTCGAACACGGTTGCGACAACAACCAACACAACGGGATCAGCAGTAACGCCTCCTCGTGCGACGCCGGTTACCCCACCGGCAAATAGGCCGCCGACAAACACGAACACCGCACCAAAGCCTGCTCCGACCAAGGCTCCGAGCACGCCTGCGCCGTCTACTCCGGCTCCGAAACCGGCGGCGAACACGGAATTCTAAACATAATTCCTGCGAAGTTTCACTGGTATATGTCCGCATTTAGAATGCGGACATTTTTCGTTTACAATTAGATATGGAAATCACCGAAATACTAGAAGGCCTGACATTTGACGACGTTTTGCTCGTTCCGGCCTACTCTGAGATACTACCGGCCGACGCCGACACCCGCACTAAGTTCTCACGAAATATCGACCTGAACATACCGCTGTGCTCATCGGCGATGGATACCGTTACCGAAGCATCGCTCGCGATCGCCCTCGCTCAGCAAGGTGGCATCGGTGTTATACATAAGAATTTTTCGATCGAGGAGCAGGCCGAGGAAGTCGATAAGGTAAAACGCAGTGAGTCTGGAATGATCGTCGATCCGGTAACGATCGGTCAGGATCGCCTTGTCTCCGAAGCCCTTGAAATAATGAGCCGCTACAAGATCAGCGGCGTTCCGGTGACCGACGACAATGGCTTACTTGTTGGGATCATCACGAATCGTGACCTTAGATTCGAAACCCGTTTTGACATTCCCGTTTCCGAGATAATGACGCCGCAGCCGTTGGTTACTGTACCAGTCGGCACGACCCTCGATGAAGCGAAGGTCAAGCTGCAAAAACACCGCATCGAAAAGCTCCTCGTTGTTGACGAAAACGGCCACCTCAAGGGCCTTATCACCGTAAAAGACATTCAAAAAGCGATCAACTTCCCTATCGCTGCGAAAGATGAGTTGGGCCGTTTACGTTGTGCGGCTGCCATCGGCGCAACGGGAGATTTTCTCGAACGGGCGTCTGCCCTGGTCGCGGCTCGGGTCGATGCGATTGTTGTGGACACGGCGCATGGCCACAGCTCGCGTGTGATAAATGCGGTCAGAGAGGTTAAATCGAAGTTTCCAGAGATCGAGGTCATCGCCGGTAACGTAGCGACTGCCGAGGCAACGAGAGCTCTGATCTCCGTCGGTGTTGACGCCATAAAGATCGGTATCGGCCCGGGTTCAATCTGCACGACCCGTGTCGTAACGGGTGCGGGCGTGCCGCAGATCACAGCCATCGCCGAGTGTGTCAAAGCGGCAAAAGGCTCAGGAGCTCCGATCATCGCAGACGGCGGAGTTAAGTTCTCAGGCGATGTTGCTAAAGCAATTGCCGCCGGAGCTGACAGCGTAATGATCGGTTCGCTCTTCGCCGGAACCGAAGAAGCTCCCGGCGAGGTTATTCTATTTCAGGGCCGTAATTTCAAAACCTATCGCGGCATGGGATCCATCGGTGCGATGAAGAAAGGATCAAGCGACCGTTACGCTCAGGAAGGCATTGTCGCAGATGCAAAATACATCCCCGAAGGCATCGAAGGCCGCGTCGCCTACAAAGGTACCGTCGCCGAAATGGTCACCCAACTAGTCGGCGGCCTCCGCTCCGGCATGGGCTACACCGGCTGCCGCGACATCGGCGAACTCCAAACAAACGCAAAGTTCGTCCGTATCACATCCGCCGGACTGCGAGAGTCACACGTTCACGATGTGATAATTACGAAGGAAGCTCCGAATTACAGGACTGAGAATTAAGGTCCGACATAGAAAAAGTAGTTGCTAGGAGTATGCTCCGACTGAAGACCACAAAGAATGAAAAGAATCTACTTACTTCTATTATTTGTTTTTCTCGCTGGCACACCGGTTGTTGCACAGGCGACTGCCGATGAATTTTTTAGGTCGGGCAATCAGCAATCGTTTGAAAAAAAATACGACGCGGCGATTAACTCTTACTCCGAATGCGTCCGGCTCAAGCCGACTGCTGCACATTGCTATCAAAATCGCGCCTTGGTTTACAACAGGAAGGCTGCGCTAGAACCGCTCACTCTGGCACAGATGGCAAAATACGACGGCGTGAACGTGTTTAATGAAACACGCCTCAAAGCACTCGCTGACATAAACAAGTCAATCGAATTGAATCCGAAGCTAGCCACCGGATATTTCATGCGCGCCCTGATTTACGCCGCCGAAAAAATATACGAGAAGGCCATCGCTGATTATCGACAGGGTTTCGCAGTCGAACCGAATTTGGCAACTACAAACGCCGTTGCTTTCAAGGAGGCGACAGGCAGACGCACCAAAGCCGAGAAGGATTTTTCACCCGTTATCGTCGGCAGGGGAAACATGGTCGCTCAACAAGGATTTGAAGTGAACGGAAAAGGCGACAAAGTTGGATCACGAAAATTGTATGAGCAGTCAATCGAATTATTTACCGTTGCGTTTGCCCTCGATAAAACTAACACCGACGCTTTGGATAAACGCGCTTACAGTTACCAAAAATTGGAAAATTACGAAGCCGCTATTGCCGACTATAACGCCATCATACGAATCAGTGAACCGTTGACGAGTGCTATTGGCAATCCACTTGCTTACGGCGACGCACTGGTTGACCGTGCGGGCATTTATTATTTTCAAAAGAAAACTAATCTGGCACTTGCCGACTATGAGAAAGTTTTGGCGATGCCGAACCCTGACTCAGCAATGAACCCGGTTTTGCGGGCAGCTAAAGGACGGGGAATAATACGCTACGAGAGCGGAAAACCGGACGATGCAATTGTCGATTTTGACCGCGTTCTTGCCAATTACGAAGTAGGTTTTATGTATCACGGCATGTCTATGCTGTATCGCGGTCTGTCATATCTAAAAAAAGGCAATAAACCGCAGGCGATCATTGACATCAATAAATGCCAGGAACTTGAATTTGTTTACAACTTACGACCCTTAGCAGAAACGGAAATAAAAAAGCTGAAGATTGACCCGGCAACCATCTTTAATGATTCACCACGGCAATCGCCCGTATTACCGACCCAAAAAAAGTCGCCGAACCCAACGAAAAACCCAAGCCGACGGCAGCGGTAAAAACTCCAGTTACCCCAGTCAGAATAATCTCAAGTAAGCCTGATGCTTTGCCGGAGCCTGCCACAAAATCTCCACGGCTGGAAGATGAGCCGGTGCCTGCCAAAATTGACCTTATAAAGTGGGCAATATTTTCCGAGAATCCCGATTCAGAAACAGTCTACGCTTTGCTGTCGCAGATGCACGTTGATGGGGATTTTCGCATTGTGTGGCTAGTGGCGCCGCCAAAGAATCGAAGCGAGAGTATTCTATATACTCAGAACCAATTTGACTGCGCGCAGAAAAAAGTTGCGACCATGCGCATGGTCACTGTGAAAAATAAAGTTCAAATTTCAACTCAGTATCAGAAAAGGCTGTTTTACACCAACGCGAATGATGCTGCTCTCAACTTAATTTGCGGTAAATGAGAAACCGTCGTCGTTAATTTTTGTATGAACCATCTGGTCATAATGAATCGTTATCTCTCTGGAAGAGACAAATGGCCCTGAAAGGGACAAATGCAATGCCGCCCAACGATTTATTCGTCGCTTTCAGGGACTCCGGTTGTTTAATACCGTAACTGTCGGGCGTTACCCGACGCTATTGAATTCATCACTTTCAGGGACGAGAGGCGACAAAAGAAATTATGTTACAATTCCTCTGTTATGGAACACGCTCTTTTACAGCGAATTACGATAAATCCTGATATTTGTCACGGAAAGCCGACCATTAGAAACAAGCGTTATCCGGTAGAGAATATGCTGGAATTAATGGCTTCTGGAATGACGAGTGACGAAATACTGGCTGATTACAAAGACCTCGAAAAAGCCGATCTCGATGCTTGTCTATTGTTTGCGGCACGGCTCGCGAATGTTGGCTCGATCAGTGAACTCGTGGTATGAAGTTTATCGTTGACGCACAGCTGCCGAGATCGTTGGCGGCTTTTTTGCGTGACAAAGGATTTGATGTCATCCACACCAGCGAGCTGCCGGATGGCAATGACACCTCAGACGCCGAGATCAATCGGCTCTCGCTGTCGGACCAAAGAATAGTAATTTCGAAAGACGGCGATTTTTACGACAGCTTCGCGGCAAGAAAAGAACCTTATAAATTGCTTCATGTTCGAACAGGTAATATAAGCAACGCAAAGCTCATTGATCTGTTTGAAAAAAATATTGGCTCTATTCTTCGCGAGTTACAGGCTGGTGACGTGATTGAGATTGACCAAACTTACTTACTCGCCCTGCACTGAGCAACGTGTACCGTTATCTAGGCGTTCACATACCTGATTAACTCTACTGCAACTGACCCGCCGCTAATTCCCATTCCTCATAAAGCAATCTGATACGTGATTCGGTGTCTGAAACTTTTTTAGTGACTTCGGCAAGGCGGGCGTAGTCGGAGGCGATCTTGGAATCGGTCATCTGAGCAGTTAGTTTTTCTGCTTCGGATTCGAGGGTTGGGATCTCGGATTCGATCTGTTTGATGCGTTTTTCCAGTTGGTTCAACTGGTTTTTGGAGAGGTTGTTAGTTTTGGGTTTTCGGTCTTTGGGCTTGGAATCCCCGGTCGCTACGGCTCCCGGTACTGACATTCCGCCATGTCGCGGAGCCTCGGGCAGGCGGGTCGCCTGCGTTCCCGGCGCGGATTGTGACGTTAAACCACCCGCTATCGCAGGTGGCTCTGACTGCTTCCAGTCGTGGAATTCGGTGTAGTTGCCGTCGTAGTTTAGGACAGTGCCGTCATTCTCGAACGAGAGCATTTGGTTGGCGATCTTGTCGAGAAAGAAACGGTCGTGGCTGACGGCGATGATGGTGCCGTCGTATTCTTCGAGCGCGTTTTCAAGGGATTCGCGGGACGGTATGTCGAGGTGGTTGGTCGGCTCGTCGAGGATCAGGACGTTCTTTTGCGAGTAGATCAACTTGGCAAGTGCGAGCCTTCCTTTTTCGCCGCCGGACAGAGCGGAGACTGGTTTGAAAACATCCTCGCCCACGAATAAAAACTTTGCGAGGAATCCGCGCAGCGTTCCGTTATCAGCAGTCGGAGCAACGCGTCGCAATTCCTGTATCACCTCATTTCGCGGTTCGAGGCCTTCGAGATTCTGTGAGTAGTAGCCGACATTGACCTTTGTTCCCCAATGAATCTTGCCATCGAGTTCGCGGATATTGCCAAGTATCGTCTTGACTAGCGTTGTTTTGCCGGTTCCGTTGCCGCCGATGATGCCGAGAGCATCGCCGCGGTGGAGTGAGAAATTGAGTTTGCTCGCAAGCACCTTTTTCTCATACCCGATCGTCAGGTCTTCAGCGGTCAGCACATTGTTTCCGGTCCGTTCGACCTGTCGTAAACCAAAATTGCCACCGGATTTTTCGCTCGTCACGGCCTCGATGCGCTCCATTCTCGCGAGCAGTGTGCGGCGCGACTTGGCTTGTTTCGTTTTCTGACCTTCGAGATTGCGGCGAATGAACTCCTGTGTTTTGTTGATCAACTGCTGCTGATTTTCGTATTCGCGGATCTGCTGTTCGCGTCGCAATTCACGTTCTTCGAGATATTTTGAGTAATTGCCCTTATAGGTGACTGCCTGGCCGCGATCCATTTCGATCACGCGGTTGGTAACGCGATCGAGGAAGTATCTATCGTGGCTGATAACAACGTAAGTTCGCTCGTAGTTCTTGAGGAATTCCTCGAGCCACTCGACGGCGTCAACGTCAAGATGATTCGTCGGCTCATCGAGCAGCATCACGTCCGAGCCGGAAAGTAGAAGCCGTACCATTCCGAGACGATTCTTCTGGCCGCCGGAAAGTGTTCGCACGTCGTCTAACCACATCGGCTCGGGAAAACCCATGCCGAGCAATACGGCCTCGGCCTTTGCTGCGTACGAAAATCCGTCTGCGTGTTCGAACGCGGTTTGCAGGTCGGCGTATTTGTGTAGTATTTCCTCGGAATGATCGGTCGCCATCTCGACCTCGAGACGCCGCATTTCAGCCTCGATGTCGTGAATTTCCTTGAATGCTGACAGTGCCGCTGTGTGAACAGTCTCGGCTTCGCCAAAATCGACATGCTGATCTAGCAAGCCAAGTTTGAGGCCGTTCATCTTGATCAGATCGCCAGTATCGGCCGATTCCTGGCCCGTGATGATGCGGAAAACGGTCGTCTTCCCTGCACCATTGCGTCCGACCAGCCCGACTTTCTCAGACGGGTTGACCTGAAACGAGACACCTTTCAGTATCTCGGTCCCGCCGTACGATTTCCATATATCTGAAAGTCTAAAAAGCATATTGAAACTGTCAGAACCGGAAGCGATAGCGACTGGGTCGAGCACTATGTTGCTCGAAGCCAATCGAATATCGATCCCGGTCCTGTTTGTAAGGTGTCACCCAGTCGCTACCGCTCCCGGTTCTGACATTTTGTTATTTATTCGCCGGAGCATTAGCCGCTGGCCTGTTAGCCGGTGCGTTTGCTACAGGTTTCGATGGCTCATTGGCAGCCGGTTTGTTTGCTGCGTTAGCCGGGGCCGCAGTGTTCGTTGCGGTGTTCGTATTCGAAGCAGCCGTGTTGGCGTTCGAACTCGAAGCTCCCGCCGGACGTGCACCACTTAGCTCATTCGGATTATCCACTACCTTTTGAGCGAGGAAATTTTCGACCTCTGCCCCGGCCATTGCAACTGCCTGATACGATGCCGCTAGCAGCTGCTTGCGGCTGTTGCCAAGCTGCTCGACGACCTGTTGACGAATTCCCGGGCTCTCGAGCGTGACGGCCTCGTCCTTATCACTACGCTCCTGGAGCTTGAGGATATAGAATTTGCCCATCATCGGTGCAGTAATGATCTTACCAACCTCAAACTGCGGATTCATTAAGCTCGCGACAACCTGAGCGGGAAACGTCTGCTTCATCTCTTCCTCAGAGACATAACCGAGATCGCCGCCCTGGAATTTGCTCTGATCTTCGCTCGACTCACGAGCCACAGACGCGAAATCAACGCCAGCCTGGAGCTTCTTGATGATCTCGTTGCCCTTCAGTACTGCCGATTGCTCATCCGTCGTCGTGTCGCCCTCGCCGCTGTTGGCCGGGTCGATCACGATCGCACCGAGCTTGACGCCTTTCTTTTTAACAAATGCTTCTTTATTGCCGTTGTAAAAGGCTTCGATCTCGCTGTCCTTGGGTGGCTCGATCTTACCGGTGATCTTCTCAACGAGCTTATTTATCGCCATCGATCTCTTAGCCGTTTCGCGGAACGAAGCCTCGGTCATTCCCGAATCCTTCAATTCCTTTTCGATCTGATCCGCCGATTTGCCACTGGCAGTCTTTTGCTTGTTGATCTCGGCGGTAATTTCATCCTCGGTCGGGATCGTTCCCTCTTTCTCGGCCTTCTGGAACATCACTTCCTGCTCGACCAGGCTCTGGAGAACCTGAAGACGCGCTCCGGCGAGTTCGAGTGGCGAAAGTTTGTTGTCCTGGCCCTGGGCCTGAGCTTTTACTGCACGGTCAACCTCTTCCATTTTGATGACCTTGCCGTTAACTTTGGCAGCAGTCTCATTTGGATCGACATTGGTCGATCCCGAATTCCCAGGTGTCGGCGCATTGCCGCATGCCGCTAGAAACGCTGCGGCCAATGTGATCGTCAGGATCGAAACGATCCCTCTCTTTTTGATTTGCACGATTGCTTTTACTCCTTTCAACTTAACCATTTGAGTCACTTACTTGACTAAACTAAAAACCTTTTGTTATAAATAGCGTTTTGAGTTTTTACAAACTCTAATTTCAATCCCCGTAACCGGGAGGCAATATTATGGCAAAACGCTGCGACGTATGCGGAAAAGGTCCGCAATTTGGAAATAACGTATCTCACGCTAACAATAAGACGCGGAGGCGTTTTAACCCTAACCTTCAGCCCGTTCGTGCAGTACAACCTAATGGCGGCAATGCCCGCATGAAGGTTTGTACCCGCTGTATCAAGGGCGGCAAAATTATCAAAGCTGCGTAATCTAATTTGAGATACAACTAGTTACTTTGGTTGCCAAACGCTCGTAATTTCGTGCGTTTGGTTTTTCTTTGTTCAGGGTGCGGCCTTTAGGCCATAAATACAAGCTAAAGCTTGCACTCTAACCGAGAGCTATACAGTCGATCTCGACCTTAGCGTCCCTCGGCAGCCTCGCCGCCTGCACCGTCGCTCTCGCCGGTTTATTATTGCTAAAATATCGACCGTAAACGTCGTTCATCTCAGCGAAATCATTCATATCGGCGAGAAACACTGTTGTCTTTACGACGCCATCCAGGCTTGTCCCCGCAGCCTTGAGAACTTCGCTAAGATTCTTGAGAACCTGCTCGGTCTGCTCACTGACAACGTCCGAGACAAACTCACCGGTCGCCGGATCGATAGGTATCTGACCCGAACAAAAAACCATTCCACCAGCTTTTATCGCCTGCGAATACGGCCCGATAGCACCGGGAGCATTTGTTGTTGAAACAATTTCTTTCATCAATATTTGTGTGCCTAATATCTCAAGCAAAACGCGAATTCTAGCAAAATATCGGGGAAAAAGAAAGTACCGCAATTCGAAACCACAGATGCAGAGGATAAACACAGATAGGACAAGGGTTTATAGGATGATCCTTTTAACTTCGACACGAGGGTTGCCGAAATTAATCAATAAACAAAGTTTCATCGCCGTCGCTCGTAAATAGTTGTGACACTGTGCTCGATGTACCTGATTCAAATCACGAACGGCTTTCAGCTCGACAATCACAAGATCATTGACGATAAAATCGGCTTCGTAGTCCCCCACTATTGCACCGTCGTAAAGAACCGCAACCTTCTTTTGTTGTTCGACCTGTAACCCGGCTTTTCGCAATTCTATAGCCAGTGCATTCTCATAAACCTTCTCAAGAAAACCACAACCCAACGTATTTCCAACTTTGAACGCGCACCCGATAATGATTTCGGTCAGAGAATTGAGTTCATCGTGTTCAGGGTCATTCGCAAACAGCGAGTCTAAAAGTTTGTCCTTATCTGCGTTCATCCTCTTAATCTGTGGTTACATCTCTTAAGCGTTCACACGTTCGACCGCAATCACGCCTTGGACTTGCTCGATGGCCCTTACTACCTTGTCGAGGTGCTTCTTATCGAAAACCTCGACCGTGACCTCGATGAGTCCAATATCATCCTTTGAAACATTTGCCCGAGCGTCTCTAATTCCGGTCTTAATATCGGCGATGGCGTTAGTTATGCCGGCAAGCATACCGGTGCGGTTTTCGGTGGTTGCGAGAAGTTGGACGGATTGTATCTGATCGGTGTCGCTCTTGGCCCAGTCAACATCGACAATGCGTTCTTTGTTGATCATTAGCTGCGAGACGTTCTTACAGCGTTTGTTGTGGACGACGATGCCTTTGTCGAGCGAGATGTAGCCGATTATATCTTCGCCGCGCAATGGGTTACAGCATTTTGCACGGTTGATCAGAATGTTGTCCACTCCGCGGACAATGATCGCGTCCTCCATGCCGATAAATTTCCGCACGGCTTTTGTCGCAGTCTTGAGCCGGGTTTCTTTTCGGCCGTCGGGGTCGAGTTCCTTAAATTTCTCTGCCCCGAGGAATTTAGCGATCACATTTCGCGGCAATGTTTTGCCATAGCCAACCGACGCAAAAAGATCTTCGGGACGGCCAAGTCCGTATTCGTTTGCAATCCGCTTAAGCTCGGTATTGTTATTAATGAACTTCTTGGTCGGAACTCGGAATTTTTCCGCTTCTTTTTCGAGCAATTTTCGACCGATATCGATCGACTCAATACGTTGTTCCTGGGAAATATAATGACGAATTCTATTCCGCGCACGCGACGTGATGGCGTGGTTGAGCCAGTCACCGGACGGCTTAGAATTAGCCGTGGTCATGATCTCGACGACATCGCCGTTCTGCAATTCGCTGCGAAGCGGCACAATACGGCCATTAATTTTGGAACCTGTACAGGAATCGCCGACAGCCGAGTGGATCGCGTAAGCGAAATCAATCGGCGTTGACCCTCGTGGCAGTTGGATCACCTTTCCCATCGGTGTAAAGGTGTAAACGTCCTTGGGATACAGGTCGAGTTTGAGAGTCTCTATAAAGTCCTCGGAGTCCTCGTGGTCCTCCGATTCTCTGACTAACGGTAGCAGCAGCTTCTCTACCGTCTTTCTAAGAGCGTCTAGTGCCTCGTCCTCTTCTTTTGCACCTAGATCGTTGTCTTTGTACTTCCAGTGGGCCGCAACGCCTTCCTCGGCAATGTGGTGCATTTCCTCGGTGCGGATCTGCACCTCGAACGGCTGGCCGCCATCACCGATCACCGAAGTGTGCAGCGACTGATAGAGGTTGTCGCGCGGTATCGCGATCCAATCCTTGAAACGTTCGGGCACCGGCGTCCAAATATTGTGAATGACGCTCATCGTGAGATAACAATTTTTGCGGTCGTTTTCGGTGATAATGCGAGCAGCGATCAGATCGTACACTTGTTCGATCATGATCTTTTGCTTCTTGAGTTTTTTCCAGAGCGAATACAGACGCTTTACGCGTCCCTGTATCTCAACGAACGGCACTTCGTTCTCGGTAAGCTGTTCCGCAATGGTAGCTTTTATCTTCTCGATTGCAGCTTCGAGTTCGGGACGACGGGCGTCGACTTCGCGAGCAAGGCGTTTGTACTCGTCGGGGTAGAGATTCTGAAAGGAAAGATCTTCGAGTTCGCTTCGCATCTTACCCATTCCGAGCCGATGGGCGATCGGTGCATAGATATCGAGAGTTTCCTGCGAAATGCGTTCGCGTTTCTCCGGCTTGAGAAACTGCATCGTTCGCATGTTATGCAAACGGTCGGCCAGCTTGATCAGCACGACTCGCACATCCGTGGTCATGGCTAAGACCATCTTACGAACGTTTTCTGCCTGTTGCTTTTCCTTGGAGAGATCGGAGATGTTGGCTATCTTAGTTAGGCCATCGACCAATAGAGCGATCTGATCGCCAAAATAGGACTTAATAGTATCGAGATCTACGAGCGTGTCTTCGACAACATCGTGCAGTAAACCGGTAGCAACGCTCGTCTCATCGAGACGCATATCCGCCAATATCTCCGAAACCTCGAGCGGATGAACCAAATATGGTTCCCCAGAAGCTCGAGTCTGGCCACGATGATGAAGAGCGGAAAACAGGTACGCGCGGCGGATGACATCGATATCGGCCCCGGGCCGGTTCGCTTGAACTTTATCAATGACATCCTCAATGCGAATCATCTATCTAAAGGATAAAGGATAAAGGATAAGGGATAAAGGAAAATCAGAGAAAATAGACGGTCGTTGACCGCTTCTCCCAATTTATCCTTTATCCTTCAGCCTTTATCCTTTAAAAATGGTGATGCTCAATCAATTGCAATTGAGCATCACCCGATTTCGGAAAGAAAAACCGTCTATGTTATTTATTGGCGTTGGCGTTTGCCTTCGCTCCGCCGCCTCCAGGCGCCTCTGCCGCCTTAGTAGCCACCCTATCGTCTATCTCAGCCTGTATTTTCTTGACAACATCGCTTAACTCAAGAAAGCTCGCTCTCGCTGCATCCGACTCGGTTTTGAGCCGGTCGCGGTCGGGTGTGCGGCCTTCCATTTCGGCTACGCGCATGTCTTGGATCATCAGGCTGGCCTTGTACGAACGGGCCGATTCAAACACCTTGAACAAATCTTGTTTCTTTTTGAGATCGGCGTCAGTCGCTCCCTTGATATCAAAGCTCTTTGCCCCTTTTACTTCAGCAGATTCCTGAGAAACAGCCTGCGTCGAGAGTGCCGTTCCTTCGGCTACGCATTTCTTAAGTGTCTCAAAATCCTCCGGTTTGGCTGGCTTAACAAACTCAAATGCCGGCTTACCGTCCTTGGTCGTCTTTTTCTTAGTCGCCTCGGTATCCGATATATCGTTCGCACAGCTATTCTTCTTTGCCGCGAGTGAAGTCAGAGCCTCGGCACGCTGCTCAGGTGGAATACCGGCATTTTGCGATCGCTTGGTCACCCAATCGAGCCACTTATCATTCTGCTGGAGATTCTCGTAAAGGCTGGCAATTGCCTTGTACGAGCTCTGATCATTAGAATCGAGAGCAAGAGCCTTCTGATACTCACTGATCGCTTCTTCTGCTTTAGCTGAATTCTTGCGATCGCCGATGTACATCGAGTGCAGCGTGCGGGCCAGAAATAGCTGTGCAACTTTGCCTTCGGTCGTTTCTCCCTTCGGATCACGTGCGGCAGCAGCCCGGAATAGCCTTTCAGCATCAGGGAACTTTCGCCCCTTGTACGCGTTGGACCCGTCAACCAGATCTTTACGAGCCATGATGCGGTTGTAATATCCGCAGCTCGATCCTAAGAAAACGGAAATTGTTATTAGAACAATTACCCCTAAACGAGAGAATCTCATTATATGACTCCATTCACCACCCCGAACTTTCATCGACGCTGCAACCCTATCCAGGCGACAACGGATCAAGCCCACGGCAAAATTAATCTGTTAAATCATCAACCTGCAACCCGATCGGCGAAGCACCGGCAGCCTTGGCCGCGTCGATAACCTTTACCACGTCACCATATCTTACGGATTTTGGAGACTTAAGAAAGATCGTCTTTTCGACCTCGTTGGTACCATCGCGGAACACTCCGTTATTCTCACGCTCTTTGAAGATCTCAAGCAACCGATTCTTCAATTTGTCGGTGTCCGAGACGTCGCCGAACGGTTCATTATTAAGCGAAATGCCTCTTGTTTCCTTGCTGATCGCTACAACGAGCGTCAGGGGATTGGGCTTTACGTTTACATTCTGCTCGTCCTTCGGCTCGGCTGGAACCTTAGCCTCGAACTTGCTCGGCTTCATTGGCGTGATCACCATGAAAATGATCAACAACACGAGCAGCACGTCGATAAGCGGTGTTACGTTAATTGAAGGCTTGGCGCCGTCGCCGCCACCTGATGACATACCCATAACATTATTCCTTAGAGCAATCAGCTATCAGCGGTCAGATTTCGGCAGGACAGCCAACTTGGCAGAACGCTAAAAGCTGACGGCTGACCGCTACTTCGGCTGCTCTGCGCCTTTCTTTCTGTCCGCAACAAGTCCGACCTTGTCGATGTCCTGCTTCCGGATGGTATCAATGGCCGCTACCACGCGCCCGTAGTCCACATCCACACCGCTCTTGATATAAACGATACGCTTGTCGGGCGTCTTGCCCTCCATACGTCGTTTGATGATTTCACCGAGTTCGGTGAGCGGAAACTGATCCTTACCAATGTAAAAATTACTATTGTCAGGGATCGCAATGATCACCGAAGTGTCTTTGGCGATGTCGCCATCCTCTTCGGCACTGATCACGTCGCGGGGAAGGTTTACGGAAACACCCTGTTGAAGGAGCGGTGTCACGATCATAAAGATGATCAAGAGCACCAGCATCACATCCACCATCGGTGTAACGTTGATCTCCGAATTATACTCACTTGTACCGCCAATACTGACAGCCATAGCAGTTATCTCCTATTTCAAAAACCTAACGGAAAACCGCGATTAGCCACGGAGCTGCTTGCCACGCTGACGAATGAAGTAGTCGATCAACTCCGAAGCCGAGTTCTCCATTTCCACGCCAAAGCTCGTCACCTTGTTCGTAAAGTAGTTGAACAGCCACACGGCCGGGATAGCAACGAGAATACCAAAAGCGGTAGCTACAAGGGCTTCAGCGATAGCTCCACCAACAGCGCCGATACCGGCCGATTCGTTAGAGCGAAGAGCCATAAACGCACCGATAATACCCACGACCGTACCGAACAGTCCGACGAACGGAGCAGTGGAGCCAACAGTAGCCAAGCCGGACAAACCACGCTTGAGTTCGGCAGTCTTAACAGCAATAGCACGCTCAAGAGCACGTTTCGACGATTCCATTTCATCAGCCGAAATGTCAGTGTTGCCCTGGTGAGCAGCAAATTCTTTCAAGCCCGACGAAACGACCATCGCCAGATGCGAATCCTTGTACTTGTCGCTGATATTGATGGCTTCATCAATATTGCTGTTCTTCAAAGCCTGTGCAACTTTTGGGGCATACTGCCTGGACTGAGCCTTGGCCTTGCTGTAAGTCAACCAACGCTCGATCCCTACGGCGATCATGTAGACCGACTGGATCAAAAGCGTGATGATAACGCCCCAACCCGGAATGGTCAGACTCTTTGCGATATCGTATACACCGAACGAGATGCCCTCGCCGGCAAACATCATGAAAAAGCCCGAAAAATCCGTTGCGATCAGGCTGCCTAAAAATGTCATGGTTTTTCCTCCAAAGAAAATCAAAAAAATTTATCGATTGCTCTGCAAAACGCAAGCGGGAAACGACTACAGCCATTTCCCGCTCAGTTTGCTACCGTTACGGCACGAAATTGTATGTAATTACCCCGGAAACCTTTACCGGTTGCCCGGAAAGAAGCGTAGGGCTAAAGCGGGCACCGCGAGCCGCACTTTCAGCAGCAGCACGGAGCAGCGGATGGCCGCTGACGGCGGACGCCGATATAACGCTGCCTCCCTCGCTGATGACAACTTGCACACTCACCGAACCTCCGGCACGAACGGCTTTGGCCGCCGCTGGATAAGCCGGTTTTGGCAGACTCGTCGCTTTACCGTTAAGTACGCCCTGCGACACCATCTTCGGCACCGGTTTCGGGGTCGGCTTTGGCGGCGGCGGCTCGTCACCATCTTCTCCACCCGTCGGTGCTGTGCCAGTCCCCTGAGACAGACCGCTAGTTCCACCCTCGGTAACAATTCGTCGATCACCCGGGTCCACCTTAGCTCCGGTGTCTGAATTCTGGTCACCTTGCATGGTAATGCGATCGGAACGAATAGGCGGTATCGTCTGCTTCGCCGTGCTGATTTCTTTCGGAATCGCTGGCGGTGTCATGTCCAGATTGGCGATGAGTTCCTTACGAACGTCAACGTCCGGCTTAACCTGCTGCTCCTCTTTCTTTGGCTCCGGCGGCGGTTCCTCGTCTGCCACCGGCACTGGGGCGACAAGGGTGGTAAGAGAAAGGTCATCCCCACCCATACCGAAATCCTTACTGAAAAGATCATAGCCCCAGGCGGTCAAAACGCCGAACACGGCGATGACCATAACAGTTGCCATAAACCCACCGCGGCGTTTATCTTCGCCGGCGTGACTTTTTGATTCAACTAATTGATCAAGCATCTTAAATTCTCCCTTTACGGTGCCGTTCGTTAGGTCAAGGATTACGAAACCTTAATATTGCTTAGATGTATATCCAAAACTCCAAGTTGTGATCGCAGATCTTAACCGATTCCAACCTGGACTTCTGTCTTGCCGAATACGTCAGATTTACGTACTACAAATTCGTCTCCTTACAAAGAGGCGAAACGTACCAAAATTCTACAACTTGCAGTTCCTGGCGAAGTGTTCGCAAGGAAGACGCAGGGGTAAAACGTTTAATTGACCAGCAACGAGTTGAAGTCTAAAAGTTTAGTTCTCGAAAGTCAAGAATAATGTAGCTTGTTAGCCAACATTTTTCGTAAAGTAATGTAAATTTTACTGACGAAAGTATAACTTTCCGTTATGTGATCAATAGCTATCGTGTAACCGGTCGGCGCGTTACGCTTCGACGGGATGACGAGGCCAGTTTCTCACCGATCTGCGGCACGAGAACTTCCTTGACACGGTTGTCGCCGAGTTTGCTCTGCCACCAAATCGCGATCGGGCTGGCGATGGCAATCGTCGAGTACGTACCCGTGATCGAGCCTACAAACAAAGCCAGCGAAAAGCCTCTCAAAACCTCACCACCAAACAACACCAGAGCCAGCACGGACAAGAACACAAGCCCGTTCGTCACGATCGTACGTGACATCGTCTGGTTGATGGACTGGTTAGTTAGTGTGTAAAGCGACTTGCCGCGATGCAGCGTCAGATTCTCTCGGATACGGTCAAAAATGACGATAGAGTCGTTCACCGAGAAACCGACTAACGTGAGCAAGGCCGCGAGCACCGTAAGGCTGACTTCCCATTGAAAAACCGAGAAGAACGCCAACGTGATCAAAACGTCGTGGAACACAGCGATAACGGCACCAGCGGCATAAGTCCAATCGTACCTAAAAGCGATGAACAGCAAGATGCCAACAAGTCCGAGCAACGTAGCGATAACAGCCTGATTTCTAAGCTGAGCCCCCGCGACCGGGCCGACCGAGTCGGTTCCAACGATCTTGTAGGCGGCAGCCTCATCGTCGCCGAGAGCTGCGGTAGGAGCGGCTTCCGGGCCAAATGTGTCGAGCGCCTTCTTTACAGTCGCACGTCCTACATTGACCTGTGACGCATCCGTTGGCGCAGCTACGGGTGGTTGCGAACCTCCGCCCTCAACCGGAGCAGGCGTCGCACCCGGTTCGGCGGCACCTTCGAACAGGGGTACCTTGATCAAAACTTCGTCCAGTTTGTCTAGCGACGACTGGATTACCGCGTCGTTCACACCCTGACCTTGCAGGGCATTTCGGATGTCATCCTCGGC
>JANNWQ010000226.1:0-17163 GCA_031408595.1 Acidobacteriota bacterium
GTTTAGAAATGAAACGAAAAGAACAGATGGAGCAATTGGCCGAGATGACGGCCGCTGAGCTGAAAGATCAGGCAGATGCGTTGAAAGAGTCGCTATTTCGCTTGAAATTTCGCAAAACGCTCGGAATGGGAGAGGTTGTAAATGACATTCGCCGTGAGAAAAAGACTCTGGCGCGTGTACACACCCTGCTCAACAAGAAAGATGGTAAGACGGCCGAAGCGTAGAGCTTACGGGCCTCTGGGATAATATAATGCCAAAGAAGAAAGTCGAAGAAGTCGAAGAAACCGTAGCAGCGGCCGAAGAAACGGCAGTCGAGGAGACTGTGGTTGAGGCAGCGGCCGAAGAGACGGCGGTTGAAGAAACTGCAGTTGAAGCGGCAGCCGAAGAGTCAGCTCCGGTAGAGGAAGCACCGGCAGCCGAAGAAGTGGCCGTCGAGGCCGCTCCTATTGCTGAAGATAGGCCGAAAAAGGCAGCTAAAGCTCCAAAGACGGAAGCTAAGGCTGATGCTCCGGCTGGCGAGGCTAAGAAAGTTCACAAGCGTGCTGAAAAGGTCGGTATCGTCGCTTCGGACAAAATGACGAACACTGTGACAGTACGTGTCGATCGTCTCGTCAAGCATCCGATCTATCGCAAGTACGTTAAGAAGCGTAAGAAATTCATGGCCCACGATGATCTCGGAGCCAAGATCGGAGACAGAGTAAAGATCGTGGAAACGCGCCCACTGTCGGCAAGAAAGCGCTGGCGTGTGGTTGAGATCATTCAGAAAGCAGAACTCTAAGAGTTCATTGAGTTAACAGAGTTCATTGAGTTTTTTGAGACTCAAGAAACTCGAAAAACTCAACAAACTCGATGAACTTTTCGAACGGAGTGAGAAAGTTATGATTCAGATGCAGACCTCGTTAGCGGTCGCAGACAATTCGGGAGCAAAGCGGGTCGAGATGATCATGCCGGTCGGTGGTTCGACGGCAAAGATCGCACGGCTTGGTGACACGATCAAAGTGACCGTGAAAGAAGCTTCGCCGGATGGCACCGCAAAGAAGGGTAAGGTTTACAACGCAGTTATCGTCAGAACACGTAAGGAAGTACGCCGTAAAGACGGTACGTACATCCGGTTCGATGAGAACGCAGCGGTTTTGATCAAGGATGACGGCACACCGGTGGGAACACGTGTTTTCGGTCCCGTCGCCCGTGAGCTTCGCGAAAAGAACTTTATGAAGATCGTGAGTCTCGCACCAGAGGTTATATAAAGTGAGCGGGTGAGAGAACCACCCCGTCAGCCGAAGCGGCTGCCACCCCTCCTTCGTAAGGAGGGGAGCAAGAGGAAGAAATGAAAACTGGTAAGACAGGAACAGTAAATAGCAGGATAAAGCGCGGCGATCAGGTCGTATTTATTGCGGGCAAAGAGTTTAATCGCTACGATAGTGCCGGTAAGCGTCAGCCGTATCGCGGCAAGGTGCTGGCCGTTGACGCACGCAAGGCTAAGGTAAAAGTCGAAGGTGCGATGATCGTCAAGAAGCACGTCAAGCCCGTTCCTCAGATGAACCGCGAAGGCGGCATTCGTGAGCAGGAAGCTTGGGTCAGCATCTCGAATGTGGCGTTGATCGATCCCGATACGGGCAAGCCGACGCGTATCAAATACGAGATGCGTGACGGCAAGAAAGTTCGCGTCGCGGCAAGCGGTAAAGTGATCCCTGAAACGGGTGATTACAAGCGGGTTTCGGCAAAGAAAGACGAAGAAGAGGCTGCTGAAGAAGAAAAATAGTTTTTGGTTTGGAAACGGCGGATCGGAATTTGAATCTGAGATTTGAATTTTGATCAAGACACCGAGACCCAAACAAGGAATAGCAAAAATGGCCAGGTTAAGAGAAAAATATAAGAAAGAGATCGCTCCGGCATTAGCTAAGGAGTTTGATATCAAGAACCCGATGGCGATCCCGAAGGTCGAGAAGGTCATCGTCAACATGGGACTCGGCGAAGCTTCGTCAAACGCGAAGATCCTCGATGTCGCGACCGAAGAGCTAAAGGTGATCACGGGACAAAAGCCCGTTATTACAAAGGCCAAGAAGTCGATCGCTGCGTTCAAGCTCCGTCAGGGAATGGCTATCGGAACGATGGTCACACTTCGCGGTGAAAGAATGTACGAATTTCTCGATCGTCTGATCTCAGTAGCTCTACCGCGTGTACGCGATTTTCGTGGTATTTCGGGCAAGGCTTTTGACGGACGCGGAAACTATACACTCGGTGTTCGCGAACAGCTGATCTTCCCGGAGATCGACTTTAATAAGGTCGACAAGACTCGCGGAATGAATATTTCGATTGTTACGACTGCTCGTACAGATGATGAGGCCCGCTCACTGTTGAAGGGGTTGGGAATGCCGTTCAGGCAATAGATTTGAAATTTCAGATTCCAAATTTCGGATTGACTGAACTTGGAATATGGAATTTGGAATTCGGAATCAAGATATGGCAAAGATAAGCAAAATAGTTAACAACAACCGTCGAAAGGAAAAGGTAAAACTTTACGCCGAACGACGTCTGGCTGCCAAAAAGGTCATCAACAACCCAAAATCGACGGTTGAAGAGGTCGATGCGGCGGTGATCAAACTGCAGAAGATGCCGCGGGACGCCTCGCCATCGCGTGTGCGTAATCGCTGTTCGCAAACAGGGCGTTCGCGTGGATTCTTGAGAAAGTTTGGCATCTCACGCATCGCATTGCGTGAACTAGCCCTCGAAGGCCAGATCCCCGGAGTTGTTAAGTCGAGCTGGTAGGTTTTTGATTACGGCAGGCGGCTGACAAAATAGTTTTTTGTGCCGAACCGCCATAATATACGGAGTTAAGAAAGAAATGACAGATCCAATAGCCGATATGCTTACGCGAATTCGCAATGCTATCAGAGCGAATCATCAGCGTGTCGATATCCCAGGCTCAAAGCTTAAGATGGAAGTGGCACGAATCCTCAAGGAAGAAGGCTACATCAATAATTTTTCGGTCAAGGGCGAAGGCGTCAAATACATGATCCGTGTTTTTCTTCGCTATGATGCGAAGGGAACTTCGTCGATCACGCATTTGTCGAGAGTTTCGACACCGGGACGACGCGTTTATGTCGGTTCAGCCGATATCCCGAGAGTTCTCGGCGGATACGGTGTGAATATTGTTTCAACGTCGAAAGGTCTGATGAGCGGAAAACGTGCCCGTGCAGAACACGTCGGCGGCGAGATCTTAGCGGAAATTTATTAATTGATCTTTGATCTTTGATTTTTGATCTTTGACCGGAATTTGCCGTGTCGATCAAAAATCTAAGATCCAAGATCCAAGATCAAAAGATTATGTCTAGAGTAGGAAAAAAACCGATCAGCATACCGGCGGGTGTGACCATCACGATCAATGATTTGCAGATGGAAGTCAAAGGGCCGAAAGGTACGTTGACGACACCGATCCCGGCGGGCGTTTCGTTCAAACAGGAAGACGGTGTGTTGACCGCAGAACGTGTGAGTAATGATCAGGCTGCGTTTCACGGCCTCGCGAGAGCCTTGGCGAATAACGCCGTTGTTGGCGTGACCGATGGCTTTACAAAAGATATGGACATTGTCGGCGTTGGTTACAAGGCCGATGTTCAGGGCAAGAAGATCATGTTCTCGCTCGGCTATTCGCATCCGATCGAATACGCGTTGCCGGACGGCATCGATGCCAAGGCAGAACGTGTTAACACCAAGACGTCGATCACGCAGTATCAGACAACGATCACGTTGAGCGGTATCGACAAGCAGATGCTCGGTCAGGTTGCAGCCGAATTAAACCGTCTGCGTAAGCCTGATGCATACAAAGGCAAGGGCGTGAGATACGCTGATAAGTTTTATAGGTTGAAGCCTGGTAAGACAGGAAAATAGGTGATAAGTGATAGGTAATAGGTGAACGGAACGGTTCCTCACTTATCACTCATCACCAATCACCCATCACTAAGATTATGGGACAGAAAAGCAGAGCAGTAATTCGGCAGGGCGTTCATAGCCGCATTCGAAAGAAAGTGAGCGGTAGCGCAGAGCGTCCGCGTCTCGCGGTCTTCCGTAGCTTGAATCACATTTACGCACAGGTCATCGATGACGTCAGCGGTAAGACGCTGGCGACCGCTTCGACCGCTGAGAAAGCTCTCGGCCTCAAAACGGGCGGCAACGTCGAAGCGGCGAAGAGCGTGGGTAAAGCGATCTCCGAGCGTGCGCAGGCGGCAGGAATCTCGAATGTTGTATTCGACCGAGGCGGTTATTTGTATCACGGCCGTGTCAAGGCCCTTATAGATGCGACGCGCGAAGCCGGCCTGAATAAGAACGAAGCGAAGGCAGACGAACCGGAGCAAGAGAGCTAAACAGATGAATAAACAGAGAATTTCGCCAAACGGATTGATCCTCAAAGACCAGTTGATCTCAATCAACCGCGTTACCAAGGTCGTTAAGGGCGGTAAGAACATGTCGTTCGCGGCACTTGTCGTCGTCGGCGACGAGGCTGGACACGTAGGATTTGGAACGGGTAAGGCAAAGGAAGTGCCGAATGCGATCAAGAAGGCGGTCGAGTCGGCAAAGAACAACCTGATTCGCGTCCCGCTTATCGACGGCACTCTGCCGCATGAGATGATCGGCGAATACGGTGCTGGCCGCGTTTTGCTCAAGCCAGCCGCACAGGGAACCGGCGTTATCGCCGGTGGTGCCGTGCGTGCTGTATTGCAGAGCCTCGGCGTTCACAATGTTCGCACCAAGATCCTTGGGTCGAACAATGCACACAACGTAATTCGAGCGACCTTCAATGGTCTTCTCCGAATGAAAGACCCGATCGAGGTCGCACGTCTGCGTGGTAAGCAGGTCGAGGAATTAGTTTAAGAGTTTATTGCGTTTATTGAGTTTGTTGAGTCAGGGACTCGAGCGACTCAATGAACTCAACAAACTCAACAAACTCTATAAACTAAGAGTTATGGCAAAGAAAGTAGAAATCAAAGAGGGCGGCGAGATCAAGATCCAGTATTATCGGAGCATGATCGGTTACGCGACAAAACAAAAAGAGATCGTCAAGAGTCTCGGTATCACCAAGCTCAATCAGACGGTTACGCGGCCAGATTCTCGCGCTTCGCGCGGCATTGTGGCAAAGATTCCGCATTTGTTGAGAATCGTTGAATAAATGGTAAATGGTTAATGGTAAACGATGAGATTCTTTCATTTACCATTAAACACTTAGCATTAACCATTAAGATTATGGCTTTATCACTAAATAATTTACATCCGGCACCGGGTTCGACGCATAAGAAAAAGCGTATCGGCCGTGGTCCTGGTTCGGGCACGGGTAAGACGGCCGGAAAAGGACACAAGGGGCAGAAATCGCGTTCGGGCTATAGCAGCAAGATCGGTTTTGAAGGCGGCCAGATGCCGCTTCAACGTCGTCTGCCAAAGCGCGGATTCACTAACATCTTTAAGAAACAGTGGATCGAGATCAGCCTCGCGAAGATCGAAGAGAACTTCAGTTCCGGTGATGCAGTCACTCCTGAGTTGTTACACGAGCGTGGGCTTATCAAGAAGGCCAAGCACGATCTCGTAATTCTTGGAACCGGTGAACTCACGAAATCGTTGAACATATCGGCACATAGATTTACCAAGACGGCGAAAGACAAGATCGAAAAGGCAGGCGGAACCGCAACCTTAATCGTCAAAGCCGCTAAGGCTGATGCCTGAAGAGTTGGCGGTAGGCGGTTTGCCGTAGGCAGTCGAAGAACTGACCACTAACCACCGACCACTGACCACTGACAAACATATGGAGAAGTTTTTTAGCGCCGTCCAAAACATGTTCAAAATCCCCGAGCTGCGGAAGAGGATATTCTTCACGCTTGGGTTGCTGGCGGTTTACCGTTTCGGCGCGCATGTGACCGCGCCTGGCATTAATAGTGCACAGCTCGAGCGGGTCTGGGGCGAGGTCGCCGGTACGTTGCTTGGCGTTCTGGACCTCTTCTCGGGTGGCAACTTTCGCACGATCTCGGTATTTGCTCTCGGTGTGACGCCGTATATTACCGCATCGATCATCATGCAGCTCCTGCCGGTATTGTCGCCGGCGGTGAAGAAGATTCAAGAAGAAGGCGAAGTCGGGCGTCAAAAGATGAACCAGTGGACGCGGTACTCGACCGTTGTTCTTTGTGCGGTTCAAACCTTTTTCGTTGCTACGTGGCTCTCGCGAAACAACATCATTGCCGACACTTATTGGGCGACCGCGATGGTTGTCATTACGCTAACGACCGGAACGATCTTTGTAATGTGGCTCGGTGAGCAGATCACCGAACGCGGTATCGGCAACGGTATTTCCCTTCTGATCTTCTCAGGTATCGTCATCGGCCTGCCGGGCGGAATTATGACGGTCTCCGAGCGTGTTCGTGCGGGTGATCCGATGCAGACCCTTGGAGTTATCTTCCTAATAGTGGTGCTCGTGGCATTGATCGCGCTCGTAGTTTATGTCGAGTCTGCCCGTCGTCACATCGCGATCAGCTACGCTAGCCGACGCGTTGGTAATCAGACATTTCGTGGCCAGGAAACGACTCTGCCGCTGAAGATCAATATGGGCGGCGTTATCCCCGTTATCTTTGCTTCGTCTGTACTGGCGATGCCGCAGACCTTGTTCTCGGCATTTCCTTCGGATCCAAATGATCCGACCTCGACATGGTCGAAGGTTGCGGCGTTCTTTACACAGTTTCATGGCGGAGATCCGTATTATGAATTGGTCTTTTTGTCATTGATCGTGATCTTCACGTTCTTTTACATAACGATCATCTTTAACACGGACGAAGTTGCTGACAATCTGCGTAAGCACGGTGGATTCATTGCCGGTATTCGGCCCGGTGCACCGACTGCTGAGTATCTTAACGGCATTCTGACCAGGTTGACGACGGTTGGCGCTTTGTATCTGGCATTCGTCGCATTTGCCCCGCAGCTTTTGCTTAGCGGATTTAAGGTTGCAAGACTGCCGTTTGTCGGTACATCGGTTGATAATTTCTTGACTGCGACACCCGGACTCAGTTGGATCCCTACGGGACTTGGCTATCAGTTCTTCTTTGGTGGCACCAGCTTGCTGATCCTCGTGGGTGTCGCAATGGATCTTGTCTCACAGATCGAAGCACAGCTCGTGATGCGAAATTACGAGGGCTTTTTAGGTTCAGGATCTCGACTACGGGGTAGAAGAAGTTAGTTCAAAATGATTTAGCCGCAGATTAACGCAGATAACGCAGATTAGAGGAAATTGCTTGAATCTGCGTTATCTGCGTTAATCGGCGACAAAACTTCTTAGGTTTTGATGGATAAGATCATTGTACTTATTGGTGCCCCAGGGGCGGGCAAGGGAACGCAGGCGAGGCTTTTGGATGAGCGTCGCGGAATTCCGCAAATCTCGACGGGCGACATGTTTCGCGAGATGAAGACGCTCGATACGCCGCTCGCACGCGAGGTGCAGGAGATCATGGCTTCGGGGAAGCTGATCTCTGACGACATAACTTATCGAATTGTTCGCGAGCGTACCTCTAAGCCTGATACGGCTGGAACATACGTCTTGGATGGTTATCCGAGAACGGCGGTTCAGGCTGAACAGCTTGAGGAGCTTGCCAAAGAGCAAGGCAAGGAAATTCAGACGATCGAGGTCGATGTCGACCGCGAGGAATTGATGAAACGTCTGACCGGGCGACGAAGCTGCCCGGTTTGCGGCGAGATATATAATATTTACTCGAAACCGCCAAAGAACGATGGTTTCTGTGATGAGCATCCTGATGCTGGTCTAGATCATAGGACAGACGATTCGGAAGAAAAGGTCAGAGTTCGGCTCGAAACCTATGACGAGCTGACCAAGCCGTTGCTCGAATATTACGAAACGTCGGGAAGACTGAAAAAGATAGACGGCACCGGCGAGATCGAAGATATTTACCGCGAAGTCGATGAGCTTATTTAGTTCTATCGCGAAATTGTTTGGTGTAAGAATGATCATTGCGAAATCCGCAAAAGATATGGACAAGATGCGTGCTGTCGGCGAGCTGATCGCTGAGGTGCGTGAGGCTTTGCGGCCGATGGTTAAGCCAGGCATTTCGACGATGGATCTCAACAACGCGGCCGACAAGATGATTCGCGATGCAGGGGCGATACCTACATTTATCGGTTATCACGGATTTCCTTATGCGATCTGTGCCTCGGTCAACGACGAGATCGTCCATGGCTTTTCGAAGAAGGATCCGTTGAAGGAAGGCGACATCGTTTCGCTCGACATGGCTGCGACATTCAATGGTTTCGTCGGTGATTGCGCGATGACCGTTCCCGTCGGTGAGATCACGGACGAATTGAAGCAGTTGATCCGTGTTACCGAGGAATGTTTGGAACTCGGGATAGAAGCTTCCAGGGTGAACGGACGCGTTGGAGATATTAGTTGGGCGGTGCAGCAGCACGGTGAGAAATTTGGTTACGGTATTGTACGCGACTATACCGGCCACGGCATCGGACGCCACATGCATGAGGCTCCGCAGATACCAAATCATGGCCGGGCCGGAACAAAAGAGAAGATCCGGGCAGGATACTGTTTCGCGATCGAGCCGATGCTAAACCTCGGAACTGCCGAGACAAAGACGCTCAGTGACAAGTGGACCGTTGTCACTCTCGACGGCAAACCATCTGCTCACGCCGAGCACACCCTAGCGGTGACGCTCGATGGGCCGGAAATTTTGACACTCACCCGTGAGCAAAAGAAGATCAGAAATGCGAAGCAAGCAGAAAGTGCCGCCGCGTGACTTGAAAAAATAATGTTCCTTCAGTAATATTAAGAGTTTGTCCAAGTAGACAGGGAAAATAAGATGAAAGTAAGGCCGTCAGTAAAGAAAATGTGTGACAAATGCAAGGTGATTCACCGCAAGGGGATCGTCCGAGTTATTTGTGAAAATCCGAAACACAAGCAGAGGCAAGGATAGATAGGTTTCGGATTTTAGATTTGGGATTTTTGATTGAAATCCAAAATCGGCAATCCGAAATCCCAAATGGAGAAATATGGCTCGTATAGCAGGAGTTGACCTACCGCCCAACAAACGGGCACAGATCGGAATGACCTACATCTACGGTGTGGGAAAATCACGAGCAGGCGTGATCCTTGAAGAAGCAGGCATCAGTAATGATGTCAAGATCAAGGATCTGAGTGAAGACGAATTGAATAAGATCCGTGCGATCCTCGACATCCAGGGCGAGATCGAAGGCGATCTTCGCAAGCGCGTCCAGATGGATATCAAGCGTTTGATGGACATCGGTTGCTATCGCGGCCTTCGTCACCGCCGCAGCCTGCCGGTTCGCGGTCAACGCACGAGCACAAACGCACGTACCAGGAAAGGACCGCGCAAAGCCGCTGTCGCGAAGAAGAAAGCACCGGGCAAGAAGTAGTTGCCGGTTGTCGGTTGTCAGTTGTCAGATTCTCTGACGATTGCTTTTCCGATAACTGACAACCGATAACTGACAACTGATTATGGCTAAAGCAGCAGCAAAGAAAAAGACTTTTAAGAAGAAAGAGCGGAAGAATATTCCGTACGGCATCGTGCACATTTCGGCGTCTTTCAACAACACGCTGATCTCGATCACGGATGGCGAAGGCAATCTGATCGGGCAATCCTCGTCGGGAGCTCGCGGTTTCCGCGGTTCGCGTAAGGGGACTCCATTCGCCGCTCAGCAGGCAGCGACTGAGGTTGCACGCAAGGCAGTTGATGCCGGTATGCGTGAGGCAGAGGTTCGGGTCAAAGGGCCGGGCGGCGGCCGTGAGTCGGCTATCCGTGCGATCGCTCAGGCAGGAATTCGCGTTTCATCGATTCGCGACACCACGCCGATCCCTCACAACGGATGCCGTCCGCCGAAACGCAGACGCGTTTGATTTTGGATTTTGGATTTCGGCTTGATAGTCCGATCTCCAGTAGTTTTTGATTTTATCGAAAGGATGAAGGAAGGCTTGAGCTTTTCGTAAACTTTTCCGAATTAGAGCGGTGTTGGCCGACGGATGACGGTTTTGGTTTAAATCCAGAATCCAGAATCCAAAATCCAAAATCGCCGGAGGCAAATTATGGCTAGATATAGAGATGCGGTGTGCCGTTTGTGCCGCCGCGAAGGTGCAAAGTTATTCCTCAAGGGCGATCGCTGTTTCAAGCCCTCATGTGCGATCGAAAAGCGTGGAACCAACCCTCCGGGACAGCATGGTGCTGCCCGCCGCAAGATGTTGCAAGGCTATGGTGAGCAGCTTCGCGAAAAGCAGAAGGTAAAGCGCATTTACTTCGTCCTCGAAAAGCAGTTTCGTACATACTTCGAAAAAGCACGTCAGCAGAAAGGCGTTACCGGCGAGATTTTGCTGGCAATGCTCGAGCGCCGTCTCGATAATGTCGTTTACCGCTCAGGTTTTTCGACCTCGCGTCGTCAGGCACGACAGCTCGTAAATCACGGGCACGTGACCGTGAACAACCGGAAAGTTGATATTCCATCATTTCAGGTTAAGGCCGGTGATCTGATCGAAGTGAAACCGACCAGCCAGAAGAATCCGCACGTCGAAGGTGCATGGGCAACGGCTGTCGGCCGTGGCCGTCCGCAGTGGCTGAGCGCTGGTGGACGCGATCTGGCCGTTACGGTCACGTCGCTACCGCGTCGCGAAGACATTGACGCAAATATCAATGAGCAGTTGATCGTTGAACTTTACAGCAAGTAATTTTTTGACTGGTTGGCCGAAGAGCCGGTTCCGAAGAGTCCGTTCTTACTAGCGACGATCCGGGGACAGCGGCCAACTTTTAGGACTTTTAAAAGAACAAATATGACACAGGCAAATTTTACAGATTTTCAGATGCCGAGCAGGCTGATGGTTGATAACGAGACCCTCACCGATCGGTACGGCAAATTTCACGCAGCTCCATTCGAACGCGGATTTGGAACAACGGTCGGTAATTCGATCCGTCGTGCTTTGCTCTCGTCGATCGAGGGTGCGGCGATCACCGCAGTCAAGATCGAAGGCGTCGAGCACGAGTTTTCGTCGATCAAAGGCGTTGTTGAAGATGCGACTGACGTAATTCTGAACCTCAAGCAGGTTCCGATCACGCTCCACGGCAGCGGTCCGAAAACGCTTTCGATCAGCAAAAAAGGTGCAGGCATCGTGACAAGCGGAGACATTGAGACCGATGGCGATGTCGAAGTTCTCGATTCGACCGTTCATATAGCGACGATCAGTGCGGGCGGTTCACTCAACGTCGAAATGCGTCTCAAGCAGGGACGTGGTTATGTCTCGGCCGAGTTCAATAACGACGAAGACCTTTCGGTTGGTTACATTCCGATCGATTCGGTTCACACGCCGATCAAGAAAGTTAACTATAACGTAGATAAGACGCGTCAGGGTTCGAACACCGAATATGACCGTTTGACGCTGGAAGTTTGGACCGACGGCAGCGTCGCTCCGGAAGATTCGATCGGCCTCGCGGCGAAGTTGGTCAAAGATCACATGTCGATCTTTATCAATTTTGAAGAGGAAGAAGAAGAATACAAATACGAGGACATCGCACGTCCGCCGCTCATGCGCAACGACCTGCTTGACAAATCGGTTGATGAACTCGAGCTTTCGGTACGTTCGTACAACTGCCTCAAGAACGCAGACATTCGCTCGATCCGCGATCTGATCCGACGTAGCGAAAAGGACATGCTGCACACCAAGAATTTCGGCAAGAAATCGCTCACCGAGATCAAGGATATGCTCCACGGCATGGGCCTCGATTTTGGAATGGATTTTGACGAGCAAGGCAATCCGATCCCGGGATCGGGTGGACGAGACCTGGACTAAAGGATGAAGGATAAAGGATAAAGTCGAAGAAACGACCGAGCCTTTGTCCTTTCCTTTATCCCTTATCCTTTACCCTTTATCCTTTAAGAAAATGAGACATTTAAAAGCACATCGTAAACTTGGCCGCACGACGGAACATCGTATGTCGATGCTCCGCAATATGGCGACCTCGCTGATCAATGCCGACAAAGAGCACATTGTGACGACGATCCAGAAGGCTAAAGAGCTTCGTCCGTTCGTCGAAAAAGTGATCACGCTCGCCCGTAAGGCTCAGGGCCTCGAGGGACAGGACGGCAAGTTGCGTGAAGTTCACCTTCGTCGTCAGGCTGCGAGATATTTTCACGCCGGTAACAGCACTTTCAAGATCGCTCAGAGTCGTTTTCGCGGCAAAAAGGGCGAGGCGAAAGAGCCGATCGTGCGTACGGCTGGTGTTAAAGCCGTCCAGAGACTTTTCAGCGAGCTTGGAGTGCGCTATAAAGACCGTAACGGCGGCTACACACGCATTATCAAACTCGGACGTCGACAGGGTGACAACGCCGAAATGGCGGTGATCGAGCTCGTCGACAATCCACGTGAATTGGCCGCTAAGGGCTAATTATTTCGGAGGTTTGCCACCATGACCGACCAAATGGCTTCGGCTAAGGCAAAGGACGACAGACAAGTGGAAGAGAAGAAAACTGGAAAAATTCAGACAGATGATCCATCGTTCAACATGGACGAATTGCAGGCTCTTGCTGCACTCGTCAATGAACATGGATTCACCGATTTCGAATTCGAGAATGAGAATATTCGGGTTCGGTTGAGCAAGGCTGTTCAAGTAGCACCTGTTCAGATGGCAGCGGCACCGGCAGTAGCTCCAGCGACGCCTGCAACTGCCCCTGCGACCGCGACGCCGATCGAACCAGTCGATCCTGATGCCGGACTTCACAAGATCACTTCGCCGATCGTTGGAACATTCTATCGCTCGCCCGGCCCTGACAAAGATTCGTATGTAAGCGAGGGCAGCAAGGTATCGCCCGAATCCACAGTTTGTATTGTCGAAGCGATGAAACTGATGAATGAAATTCAGGCTGAAGTATCTGGCGAGATCGTAAAGATCTATGTTGAGAACGGCCAGCCGGTCGAGTACGGACAGGCTCTGTTTGGAGTTAGGAAATAAGATATTTAGCCACGAATTACACGAATATCACGAATTATTAGGAGATTTCTTTATTCGTGCCATTCGTGTAATTCGTGGCTAAATCTTTTCTGTTATGCGCGAGATCAAGAAAATATTGATCGCCAATCGCGGCGAGATCGCGATCCGGATCATCTGGACATGTAAGGAGATGGGCATCAAGACCGTCGCCGTACATTCAGAGGCGGATCGCGAGGCTCTGCACGTGCGGTATGCTGACGAGGCGATCTGCATCGGCCCGGCGTCATCGGCAGAGAGCTATCTTAATATTCCATCGATCATTAGCGCCGCTGAGATCACAAATGTTGACGGCATACATCCGGGGTACGGCTTTTTGGCTGAATCTGCGACGTTTGCCAAGATCTGCGACGACTGCAATATCAAATTTATCGGGCCACGAGCCGACGTGATCGCGATGATGGGCGATAAGGTCGAGGCACGGCGAACGATGACCGCCGCAGGCGTACCGATCTTGCCCGGTAGCCCCGATCCGATCGAATCTGCCGACGAGGCGAAGAAACTTGCTCTCGAAATTGGCTTCCCGCTAATCATCAAAGCCGCTGCCGGAGGCGGCGGACGAGGAATGCGTATCGTTCGCGAAGAAAGCGAACTCGCAACCAATCTCGAACTCGCCCAGACGGAAGCTCTCAATGCTTTTAAGAATGGCTCGGTCTATATCGAGCGCTATATCGAGCGACCGCGGCACATCGAGATTCAGGTCCTCGCCGACGAACACGGCAACGTCATTCACCTCGGCGAACGCGAATGCACGATCCAACGCCGTCATCAGAAGCTGCTCGAAGAAGCTCCGTCACCAGCGATCTCGAAAGAACTTCGCGAACAGATGGGAGCCGTCGCCGTCAAGGCTTGTCAGGATATAGGTTATTCGAGTGCAGGAACCTTTGAATTTCTTCTCGATGAGGACAACAGTTTCTATTTCATGGAGATGAACACGCGAATTCAGGTCGAGCATCCTGTGACCGAGATGGTCACGCTCGCCGATATTGTTCGTAATCAGATTCGAATCGCAACTGGCGAAGATATCGGCTACACGCAGGACGAGGTCCAGATCGTTGGGCATTCTATCGAATGTCGCATCAACGCCGAGGATCCGGTGAAATTCACTCCGAGCCCGGGCAAGATCACGGCGTTCAATATTCCCGGCGGCCCCGGCGTTCGCGTCGATACTGCGGTTTATCCGGGATACGTTGTTCCGCCGTACTATGATTCGATGATCGCAAAACTGGTCGTCCATGCTCGTACGCGAGATCTCGCGATCGCAAGAATGCAACGAGCTCTGGACATGATGGTGATCGAAGGGATTAAGACAACGATTCCGCTCCATCGAGCAATAATGGCGGATGAAAATTTCCAGAAAGGGAACTTCTCAACGAAGTTCATGGAAGAGTTCAAGTACGAGGTCTAAAATTGCCCTTAGCGCCTGAATATGTTAGCTTTATAGGAACAATTAGATATAGTTGTTGAGGTTTTAGAAGTACAAATTTCGCGGTTACCGCACTCGTTTGCGGAGTTACTGCGAGCAATAGGAGAGACTGATTACAGTAAGGAAATATGTCGACAGTTAAAGAATTAAAAGAACAGATAGTAGGTGACTACAAAATACACGATTCGGATACAGGTTCGTCGCAGGTGCAGATCGCGTTGCTAACGCAGCGTATCAATGAACTGACCGCACATTTCAAGACACACAAGAAAGATAACAATTCTCGTCGCGGCTTGCTGCAATTGGTCTCGCGTCGCAGAAAATTGCTTGATTATCTCAAGCGTCGTGATATTAACGAATACCACGAGATAATTAAGAAACTCGGCATACGCCGCTAGGAGTTTGTTGAGTTCTTGGAGTCTATTGGGTTTGTTGAGTTTTCTCACAACTCAAAGAACTCTATAGACTAGATTTTTTGGCTTCTTCGGGCCACAACGAAATCAAAGATCCTTTCGAAGAAATTGCCTGCGGTTGCTGAACGTGACAGCTACACAAGCCAAGGGACAAATTAGGATCTCGTCTAGTGAGACACTCCAAAGACGAAAGAGCTTCACGGCATGCTCTTTCGTCTTTGTTTTTTGTAATTAAGGAATAGAAAATGGCAAAAAAATATTTAAATGAATCGATCAAGCTTGGTTCGCAAGACCTGATCGTCGAGACTGGCAAGGTTGCCAAGCAGGCCGATGGTTCGGTCGTTATACGTTACGGAGACACGATGCTGCTGGTTGCGGCAGTCTCCGCAAGAACAGCCAGAGAAGGGCTGGACTTTTTTCCGCTCACGGTCGAATACCGTGAAAACTCATTCGCCGCTGGGCGCATTCCCGGAAATTATTTCCGTCGCGAAGGCCGTCCGGGCGAAAAAGAAATTCTCACCTGCCGCATGATCGACCGACCGATCCGTCCGTTGTTTGCAGACGGTTATCGGTTCGAAACGCAGATCGTAGCATCGGTGATCTCGTCGGATGCTGAGAACGATCCGGATGTCATCGCGATCACAGGCGCTTCGTGTGCACTGTATCTTTCGGATATTCCATTCAACAATCCGATCGCCGGAATCCGCATCGGCCTGATCGATGGCAAGTACATCATCAATCCGACCTTCGACGAGCGTCGCGAATCAGCCCTCAACCTGATCGTCGCCGGTACCGAAGAAGCCATCTGCATGGTCGAATGCGAGGCTAACGAGGTCGATGAAAAGGTAATGGTCGAGGCCCTGATGCTCGCGCACCGCGAGATCAAACGGCTCTGCCTGTGGCAGATAGAACTTGGTAAGGCTCTCAAGATCACGAAACGTGAGTTCCACGTTTCCGAACTCGACGCTCATATTGTTGCCGATGTTGAAAAGACCTGGACAGACAAGCTCCGCAAGGCTCTCGATTCGACGGGTCGTGAAAAGATCGAGGTCTATGCCGGACTCGATGCACTTAAGAAAGAAGTCGTCGAAAGCTATCCAGAGGACGATCCAGGTGCACGTGCGACCGCAGGGAAGGCTTTTGGCAAGCTAAAAGAAAAGATCTTCCGCGAAGACATGCTTGGTAACAAGCGTCGCCCGGATGGACGTAAATTCTCAGAGATCCGTCCGATCACCGCTGAGGTTGGTTGGCTGCCGCGAGTTCACGGTTCGGCTTTGTTCACACGAGGTGAAACGCAGGCAATCGTTACTACGACGCTCGGAACGAAACAGGACGGGCAGTTCATGGACGACCTTGAAAAGGGTACGATTGATCGTCGCTTTATGCTGCACTACAATTTTCCGCCGTATTCGGTAGGTGAAACGGGCAGATTTGGAAGTACGTCACGTCGTGAAACAGGCCACGGTAACCTTGCTCGCCGAGCGATCCAGTCCGTTCTGCCCGATGACGCCGACTTTCCGTACACGATCCGTATCGTTTCGGACATCACGGAATCAAACGGCTCGTCGTCGATGGCCTCGGTTTGCGGCGGCATCCTGAGCCTTATGGACGCTGGTGTGCCGATAAAGAAGCCAGTCGCTGGTGTAGCGATGGGCTTGGTCATGGAAGGAAATCGCTATGCGATCCTTTCTGACATCGCCGGTGCCGAAGATCACTATGGCGACATGGACTTTAAGGTCACCGGAACTGAGGACGGCATCACGGCTCTCCAGATGGACATCAAAATCGGCGGCATTAACGCCATGATCCTTCAGGAAGCTCTCGAACAGGCCCGCAAAGGGCGTATGCACATTCTCGAGATCATGATGCAGGCTATAGCTGAGCCGCGTGAAGATATCTCGCAGTTCGCTCCGCGTATTATCACAATGCAGATCAATCCGGAGAAGATCCGCGACGTGATCGGAAAGGGCGGCAGCGTTATCCGCTCGATCACTGAGGAAACCGGAGCCAAGATCGATATAGACGACAATGGTACGATCTCGATCGCATCTGCTGACGGAGAGGCCGCTCAGGCCGCTATCGCCCGAATCAAGGCGATCACGGCTGAGGCTGAGATAGGTGAGACGTATATGGGTACGGTTTCGCGTATCGTTGATTTCGGGGCATTCGTCGAGATAATGCCGGGTCTCGATGGTCTGCTGCACATCTCGGAGATCTCGGATCGTCGTGTGAAAGACGTACGCGACGAGCTCACAGAAGGCCAGCAGATACTCGTCAAGTGCATCGGCAA
>JANNWQ010000227.1:0-2937 GCA_031408595.1 Acidobacteriota bacterium
CATTGACCTGTGACGCATCCGTTGGCGCAGCTACGGGTGGTTGCGAACCTCCGCCCTCAACCGGAGCAGGCGTCGCAACCGGTTCGGCGGCACCTTCGAAAAGGGGTACCTTGATCAAAACTTCGTCCAGTTTGTCTAGCGACGACTGGATGACCGCGTCGTTCACGCCCTGAGCTTGTAGGGCATTTCGGATGTCGTCCTCAGCAGGCTTCGACTTGAACTTAGCCGTGATAACGGTTCCGCCCTGAAAATCGACACCAAGATTAAACGCATCAGTGCCGCCGGGTGTAAACTGACGGCCAATTGCCGAGCCGAGGCCGGCAAGCAAAATAGCGATCGAAATAAAAATCAGCGGTTTGCGCCAACCCATCCAGTCGACGTTAATATTCTTAAAAAGTTCTAGCATTTCTTGATTACGTACGACAGACCGCCTAGTCTGTCGGTTTGTGCGTATAAACAGGCTAAAAAGCCTGTTCTACCTAAATACTTAAGGTCTCCATCTTCGTCTTTCTTTCAAGCAGCCACATAAAAATGGTGCGTGAAACAAAGACCGCCGAGAATAGGTTGATCAGAAGACCAAGCACAAGTGTCACGGCAAATCCACGTATCGGGCCCGAGCCATACATATAAAGGATGGCCGAGGAAAGGATCGTGGTGATGTGTGTATCGATGATCGTGATAAACGCTCTGTCGAAGCCTTGGCCGATCGCATCGGCGACGGATTTCCCGGCATTGAGTTCTTCTCGAATGCGCTCGAAGATCAGCACATTCGAGTCGACCGCCATACCGATGCCAAGGATCAGTCCGGCGATACCTGGCAAGGTCAAGGTCGATTTGATCATGATCAAGGCGGCGAGCGTCAGCATCATGTTGAGCAACAACGCGATCACAGCATTAACACCCGATCCGCGATAATAGAACAGCATAAAGACAACGATAAAGATAAGACCCGCGAGCGACGCCTCCACGCCGGCACGGATCGAATCCGCACCAAGGCTCGGCCCGACCGTGCGTTCTTCCTGATATTCGATCTTCGCGGGTAATGCACCCGATTTTAAGGTAAGGGCGAGATCTTCAGCTGATGTTTTCGAAAATCGTCCGGTGATCTGTCCGGAATCGAAGATCTGCGATTTGATGAAGGCGGCGGACTTAACCTCGTCGTTGAGGACAACCGCCATATAGTTGTTGATATTCTTCCCGGTCCAGTCACCAAACTTCTGGGCCCCGGCCGGTTTGAGCGAAAATCCGATCTCGAAATCACGGTCGCTACCTGTTCGCGAGATCGCACTTGCATCACGCAATTCACTACCATCTACGATCGCCGGATATTCGACAACAACGAACTGCTTCGGCTTAGTTGGATCTGGCGTCGCCGAGGCATTTGCCGCAGTCGGCTCGTCACGATCACTATATGGCAGGATCTTGCGGTTCGGTGGTACGGTTCCGCCAATCGATGCTCTTGCTGCGTCCTCGGTCGGGTATGTCGCAACAGGAGCCGGATTCCCCGGGCTCACCACTTTCATAAGTGAAAGATTCGATTGCTTACCGATCAATTCCTTTACACGTTCAGGGTCATCGACCCCCGGCATCTGCAAGAGAACTTGTCCCGACGACTCGGCTCCGTGCCTAGCAAGCGTCGGCTCCTTGACTCCGTACATGTTGATCCGACTCTCGATGATCTTGAGGGCCTGTTCGACAGCTTGCTTCTTGAGGACTTCCTGGATCGCGGCAGGTATCGACCACGAGATGTTTCCACCGTTAACGGATTCAGTCCAGCTCGAAAAATCTACCTTCTTCTTGACCTCATCGATGACAGCCTGTGACTGTGCCGGATCAGAGAGGTTCAGCGTGACCGAATAATTACCGTTCGCTGCTGTCGTTGGATTACCGGTGACCGGCAATTTCGCGTCGAGAGCAGCATTGAGAGCCGCCTGTGCGTTGTTCTCACTTAGCTTTTTCAGGTAATCATCAGTATCTACCTTCATCACAAGGTGCGAGCCGCCCTTGAGATCGAGGCCGAGACTGATATTCTGCGAGAGATTATCCTTCATTCCCTGATAGGTAAAATCTGCCGCAACCGGCGTCCGACGCGGGCCGAATACCAAATAAAGCCCACCAATGGTGACGGCGATAATAATTGCCGTCCTGATCCACAAACCCGTATTCTTCATGTTTTAACCAGTTGTCAGTTGTCGGTGGTCAGTTGTCAGTTCTTACTGCCAACCGCTCTCCGCCAACCGCCAACAATTCCTATTCTGCTTTCTTACCGACTACAGCAGCCTTTCCGACTTCGAGCAGCGTTTTTTCCGCGCTCAGAATGATGAAGCTGGTTTCCCTTACTTCCTTGACCTTACCGATTATGCCGCCGTTCGTGACGACATCGTCATTGATCTTGAGGCCCGCGATCATATCCTGAAGCTGCTGCTTCTGACGTTTCTGGGGCAGGATGACGAGAAAATAAAAAATTCCAAAGATAAATACAAAGGGTAAGAGCGTCCAAATGATGCTGCCGCCGCCTGCACTTTCTTGAAAAAAGAGAAGGTGAATATTCATAGAGCTTCGCCTGTAAAGACAAAAGCAAAATGATATACATTTAGTTCGGTTTTATCAAACGCCCTCGGCGTTGTTCTCCTGCAAACCCGCAAGAAAATCCTTTCGAAACGCCTGAAAACGGTTCTCGATGATCGCCTCACGAGCTTTTCGCATCGTTGTAAGGAAAAATGCGACATTATGATGCGAGATCAAGGTCGCCGCTGTCATCTCGCCCGCGTGATTTAAGTGCCGCAGATAACCTAACGAATATCGACGACAAACCGAGCATTCGCAATTGGGATCAAGTGGTCCGGTGTCAGTCGCGAATTTTGCATTGCGGATATTGATCTTGCCCCGCGATGTAAACGCACTTCCCGTCCGCCCGTTTCGCGTAGGAATGACACA
>JANNWQ010000228.1:0-2776 GCA_031408595.1 Acidobacteriota bacterium
CCGTCGCTGACCATGATGCCGTCGCTGACCATGATACCGCTACCGATCAGGGTGCCCTGAGCGTACATTCCCTGATACTGGGTGATGAGTTGGGTCCCACGGCCCCAACCGATGCCAAGGATTATGCCCGTAGACCAGCTAAAACTATGGCTCGCGATGGTCGAGGATGGCGTCGGTGCTGCACCCGCAGTAAGCATTGGCGTTCCCGGCTGCGGGTTGTCTCCCATATTCTGGCGGATGCGGTTAGCAAGACGCACGGCACCTTCGGCGTTGAGCTGGCCGGCCCCCTGTTCCAGATGATTGGCTCCTGTGATCGGCTGTGCCGTGTACATCAGGATCATCTTGATCATATTCGGCGTCAATTTTGGATTTGCCTGTTTCAATAACGCTGCTGTTCCCGCGACTATCGGGGTGGCCATCGATGTTCCGGAGAGGTACATCATCGTCAGTTCGTCAGCGTTAGAACCTGTCGGATAAACTCCGAGTTCAGGATTACTAGCGAGGAGCCCGCTGTCTCTCCCGGTCGCCGAGATCAGTCTGTTGCCCGGAGCAACGATGTCTGGTTTGATAAGGTGATCGTACGTTCTCACGCCGGTCGTCGCATTCGTCGAGAATGAACGTGTAGGCCCACGCGAGCTGAATGTTGCGATCGTGTCATCACCCCGGGCGTCCGTGCCAAATGTATTGGTCGCCCCAACCGTGATAACCGATGGTTCGTTACCCGGCGAATGAATAGCACCGTACAGCTTCTGTCCGGCGGCGTTCTTGCCGTTGTTACCGGCGGCGGCGACCACGACGATACCTGCATCGACGAGCCTGCGTGCCGCGCGGCATAGAGGATCGTTGCGCCAGGTTTCGACCGCCGGGGTACCAAGGCTCATATTGACGACCTTGATGTTGTGCTGGTCACGGTTGTTGTAGATCCATTCCAGCCCCTGGAGCAGTCCGGCCGAAGTGCCGGTTCCGGTCGCTCCGAGTACGCGAACATTGATCAGATTTACATTCGGCGCCATGCTGCGATACTGGAGCAGCTCATTGGTATTGCCCTTGCCGCCGCCAATAAGGCCCGCAACGTGCGAACCGTGACCAAATGGATCGCGGGAGGTGGCCGCAGTCGTGCTATTTCCCGTGAAATCCATGTGCTTGACCACACGGTCACCTAATATGGTATCCACAAAAGACCGGTGGCCTTCGTAAACGCCCGAGTCGACGACTGCTACGCCAATACCGGCACCGTCAAGCTGATAATTGGTCGTGACCGGAATGCCCAAGGTGTTTAAAACTGTTCTGGACTGATTTCTCACCAAAGAAACTCCCGTGGTCTCCTCGATGTGGCCGAGCAGCTGCACCTGCGTGTCGAGCGAAAGGTGCTTTGCACTCTGCACAGCCGCAACTTCCTCTGCCACACGAACCGGCAGATCAATGACCAACATATCCAGTGCCTCAATGCGATCGGCGATCAGTACGCCATTTCGCTTAAGAACGTCTTGGAGCTGTGGATTGTCGATATCATCCGACTGGAGAATAACCTTGACGGTCCTATTCTGGTCGGCACCAGCTACGAGTGCTCTTAGATCGGGAGAAAGTTTGTCACCGACGAAACCATCATTCTCGTCGTCGCTTCCGATCTCGATCTTTTCAAATCGCGATCTCAGACGTTTGTCGCCCGCGATCTGACGTTCAAATGTCTCGGTGTTCGTTGCACTTAGGATCTGGATCTTACCCTGGGAAAGAGCGTTGTACAGACTCGTCGAAACTTTGCTGCCGAACACCGGTGCTTCGGGCGAAAAACTCGCGATGTCGTCGAGATAGATCGCCGTTGTATTCTTATTAGCTTCGATATAGGCAAGGATGCCCTTCAGAGCCTTATCGAATGCCGCTTCGTCTTTTGCCAACGAATAGAGTGCATTCCAGTTGACCCGGTAAAGACGTTTGCCGCCCGCGGTGTTTAGCCGGGCCGCAACTGATTGGAGCACCAGTTCGCGAGCATACCCACTGTTGTCGATCAGCACCGCGTTGCGTGCGGCGTTCGACGACAACACCTTTGTGATGGCAGCAGCCTTTTGACCATAGCTCTTGCTAACGTCATTGGTTGCTCCAACCTCCATAAGATATTCTGCGGATGTCGAGCTAGCGGCTACAGTTGCTGGCGCCGTCGGCTTAACCGTCGGGTCCGCCTCCTGGCCGAAAGCGAAGGTAGTGAAAAGTAGTGTCCAAGCCATCAGCCCGGCGGTTACTTTCATAAGTCCTTTGTTTCTCATATGCGTAATCCTTGAGAGTCTTCTGAAATTCGTGGCCTATGCCCCGCGATCCTTATTGCAACGACCGTGCCATAAAGACAAAAACGTGGAAACTCCTATATTCATTGGGTTTGAAAGAACTAAAGAGAGCGGAGGAAGAAGCCGGATGAACGGTCATCGGTCAATCTGAACGGTCAAACACAGTCGGATTGACCGAAAAGGCTGCGAACTCTCGCGGCATTTTCTATTTCCGGTTTGCATGAATTGCCACTAGCTTCAGCTAGTGGAAAGCTTATCACCAATAGAACCTCCGGGCTTTAGCCCAAATTTGGCTACGGCCTGAAGGAGTCCACACTCAGAAGTTCGGCTAAAGCCGGAATCCCCTACCTCAATTTATCCACTAGCTAAAGCTAGTGGCAATTCATGGATTAACGCTCCCGCTGGTCGCTACTCCTCAGTCTCCAATATTCGTCGCCGTTGGCGACAAGAGTTTTTCTCAACAAAAACGCGATGCCGGAAATTTCCGGCATCGCGTT
>JANNWQ010000229.1:0-7113 GCA_031408595.1 Acidobacteriota bacterium
AAAACAACGATTCGATGCGTTCGAGAAACTTGGGATCGGTCGCCATCACATCGACAAATTCGCCGTGCGTCGGGCAGGTTTTCTTCATAACGACCTGGCCGTTTTCTTCGACGATCTGCGCCTTGATCTCGCCGGGATGAGCGTCCATCAAAATATCCAGCGGAATGTCGCCCGAGATCACACCATTGCGAACCGATTTGACGCACGCTGGGCAAAGCGAGTCCGTTTCACGCGGAAAACCAAGCGGCGGAGCGGTGCGCTCATAAGATTTCAGCAAAGGCTCAGCCGCCCACTTCGGCGTGATCGCCTCGCTCTCAGGCACAAGCGTATTCACCGCCTGAAAAGCCTTCCAGCCGAGATCGGCCGCCAAGGAGGCCGCCTTCGATCCGGTCTTACCCTTTCCCTTCCCTTCTCCGCGTCTAAAATTGTCGCTAAACATATACGTTCCTCTTAAAATAACCGCTAAGTTTATCAAAATAGGCCACTATTGGCGAGTATTCAGCCAGATGTCCGATCAAACGGATGTAAAGGCGCCGCGGAAATTAAATCTATGAAGAACTTGAGAAAGATATAGACGACCGGTATTGAAACAATTCCAGTTGAGATGGCCCAAAAAAACAAAGGCTTTCGCCGGAAGGCTCGCTGTATCGTGACCCCAATTCCAACAAGCGTAAGCGCTGCTATGACGATCAAAGCCAATATGCCCAGAAGAAAGTCCGAGAATCGGCCGTCTCGCCCCTGATCTGGGTCGATCCATGTCCGTATTAAGATCGCAAACGGGATTGCCGCAACAACCCAGAACGCTATTCGCCCAACCGTTAAGGACCGTAAGAAATCTAGGGCATTCATTAGAAATCGTCAAAATGGCAAAAATTGCTCGAATCACTTTTCTCAAACCGCGAATTAGAGCCTGTTCTCAATTGACCGCCTGGTTCCTAACGTCGGTCACTCCAATAAAACGGCTCACGGCTGAGATGTCCCACGGCGATGATTAGATTATCATCCTCGCGAATCTCGTAAATCACTCCATATGGAAACCGTCGGGTTAGACAGCGCCGCGTATTCGTTGAGATTTCGGGCCAAGCTTTGGGGCCACTGATTACTCGGTTTATCGTCGCGTAAACTTCACGCGAAAAACGCAGACCCAAACCCTCTCGGCAACCTTCGTAGTATGCGACCGCGTCGATAAACTCGATACGTGCATCGGGCTGGAATTCAAACGTCATTTGCCGAAGCGTTTTTCGATCTCAGCAAACACGTGTTCGCCCGGAATTGTCTTCGCCATGCCGGAACGAACTTCTTCTACGCGTCGTTCAGCTTCAATTGCCCATAACTCATCAATTTCTTTCTGACGTGGGAACATGCTTTCAAGAAGCCGGTCTACGAGGAGAGCCTTCTCGTCAATCGGCAGCATCTCGGCCATCTCTATAAGTTCTGCTGTTTGTGCCGTCATATTTACCTCGATTTTACCTCGTTTCTGCTTGCATTCTTTTGGACACAATATAACAGATTTCTATGCAAATGCCTCAAGATATTTTATCCCGCTTCCGGTGTTGAAGATCACGACAGACTGACCTTCGCTAACGAAGTTGTCGGCAATAAGTTTTCGCAAAGCGGGCAGACACGCTGCTCCTTCGGGGGCAACAAAGAGTCCGGTTGCAGCTCCTATTTCTTTGACGGCGGCGACCAGTTCGGCGTCGGTGACGGTGATGGCGGTCCCGCCGGAGGCTCGGATGGCGTCGAGGATGAGGAAATCGCCGATTGCTTTTGGAACGCGGAGGCCGGACGCTACTGTGGAGGCGTTTTCGAATTCGTCGGCGAAGCGTTCTCCGGCGTGGAAGGCCCGGACTATGGGGGCGCAGGTCTCGGATTGGACGCTGACCATTCGTGGTCTTTTCGATCCAATCCAGCCCATTTGCTGCATCTCGTCGAAGGCCTTCCACATACCGATCAAGCCCGTGCCGCCGCCGGTCGGGTACATGATCACGTCGGGAAGAGTCATGAGTCCGGAGTCGGGAGTCGGGAGTCGAGGTCCATTCTGTGACTCACGACTCTTGACTCCTGACTCATGACTAAATTGCTCCGCAAGTTCATAGCCCATCGTCTTTTTGCCTTCGACGCGGTAGGGCTCTTTGAGGGTGGAGACGTCGAACCAGCCCATTTCGTCTTTGCGCTCGGCGACGATCTTTCCACAGTCGGTGATGAGGCCATCGACGAGAGTCACGTTCGCCCCGGTCTGCTCACATTCGACAATGTTCGCCCGCGGTGTGTCGGCGGGCATGAAGATGTTGGCTTCCATCCCGGCCATTGCGGCGTACGCAGCCATCGCTCCGGCGGCGTTACCGGCGCTTGGCACGGCGAGTTTAGTAACGCCAAGTTCCTTCGCCATCGAGATCGCGACGGTCATTCCGCGTGCCTTGAAGGATTGCGTCGGATTCTGCCCTTCGTCTTTGATGTAGAGGTCGATTTTTACGGCTAAGGTCGCGGCGAGCCTGTCGGTCTTGAACAGCGGCGTCCAGCCTTCGCCGAGGCTAACGACGTTTGCCGCATCAACGACCGGCAAAACCTCGCGGTATCGCCACAACGACGATTCACGAGTCGCAAGCGATTCCCGTGTCAGCGTCTCAGCAGCCCTGTCGAGGTCGTAGCGAACAAGCAGCGGCTTGCCGCAAGTGATGCAAAGATTCTGAAGCACATTCGCCTCGTGCCTCAAGCCACAGAGGGCACATTCTAGGTGAGTGACGTTCATGAAAGAAGTTTAGCCACGAATTACACGAATTGCACGAATGGGAACACTCAAATTCGTGACATTCGAGTGAATGCTTTATGTTCTGCGCATCGCCTCGACGGGATCGAGCCGCGACGCCTGAAGCGCCGGATAAAATCCCGCGATCAAGCCGACCATCACTGACGCTCCGAATCCCGCCGCGATCGCCCAAAACGGCACGGCAGCCGGAAAGCTTACGATAGTTCGAACCGCAAAAGCAAGAAACAATCCCGCCGCTATCCCGCTCAGACCGCCAAGTGCCGTCAACGCGATCGCCTCGAGCAAAAACTGCGTCAATATGTCAATGCGGGTTGCCCCCAGAGCCCGTCGAATACCGATCTCGGCCGTCCGCTCCTTCACGGAGACCAGCATTATATTCATAACGCCGACGCCACCAACAAACAAGCTTGCGAGGGCGATCGGCACGACTATTACACCAAGTCCAGTGATGACATCATCGACGAGCTGAAAGATCTGTTCTGAGCGGTTAACGCCAAAGTTGTTAGCGTCGGACAACTTGAGTCCGCGCCGTTGCCGCAGTAAGGATGTGACTTCGTCGGTGACCTCGTCCACACGGCCGTTCGGAGCCCGGACGACGATGAGCGTCTCTTCGACCTCGGGGTAGAATTTTTCCGAAGTCTCAAATGGCATATAAACCGACCGCTCGTCGATCTCATCGCTTCCAATCACGCCCTCGCCTGTCGATTTGGCAAGCACTCCGATAATGCGAAAGAGTCTGCCGTCGATCTTGACATCGTCGCCGACCGGATCGAGTTCTTCGAAGACCTGCTTTGCAATGCCATGACCGATTACTACGACCGATGCTCTTCCGCGCCGCTCGGTTTCGTTGAAGAATCGCCCCTTTTCGATCGGTACATTGATCACGTCGGGATAATTTTCCCAAACGCCGAGAATTAGCGGGTTGATCCCTTCGCGTGAACGGGCAGTTACCTTTGGGATGTCGGCAGAAGGGCCGTAGCTGCCACGGACCTTCTGCGGCGAGACGGCTTGTGGTGAACTCAATTCAGAAACAGCGATAGCATCGCTGAGCGTAAAATCCTTGCGTTGGCGTTCCTCTGCCGTCGGCTGCTGGAGCGAAGGGCCGATACGGGCTTGTTTTGTGAAATAGATGACGTTCGGAGCACTCTTTTCCGAAGTCTCCTGCACCCGTTGCGAAAGCCCGGTCAAAACCGCACCAACGAGAGCCACGACCGCCGTTCCGATAATTACGCCGGTCAGAGTCAGACCCGACCGCAGCTTGTTGCCACGGATCGAATCCATTACCGTTTGCCATGTGTCGCTTAAGCGTTGAATATCCACTTCAATTAAGCTACCACTATCACTCCGACCGAAGTGCCTCGATCGGGTCGAGAGCCGCCGCCTGTCTCGCCGGTACGACGCCAAAAACAATACCGACAGCACACGACACACCGATCGCGGCCATTACAGCCCAGATCGGAAGCGTCAACGGGAGTTTGGTAGCCCACGCCAGCACCCAGATAATGCCGGCCGCAAACATCACGCCGATCACGCCGCCGATCACCGTCAACGTCGTCGTCTCGATCAAAAACTGGATCAAGATGTCACGACGCCTCGCCCCGACCGCCATCCGGATGCCGATCTCACGCGTGCGCTCGGTAACCGACGAGAGCATCATGTTCATGACGACAATGCCGCCCACAAAAAGCGAAATTGCCGTCAGCGGATAAACGATAGTGCCGACGATCCCCGTCAAAGACGCCGAAAATGCCTGCACGCTCTTAGCCGTGACAAAACTGAAATCATCTTCCTTGTCAGTGCCCACCAACTTTCGCTGGATGCGAATAGCAACACGAACACGCTCCTCGACATCGGCAAGAGAGAGTATTTCAGTATTTTTGGCTTTTGCGAGAATTGCCAGCGAACGCGACCGTGCCCCGAAAACCCGAGTGAAAGTTCCGAGCGGGATCTGAACAAATCCGTCCTGCGATGAACCAAATGATGAGCCTCGCGATTCGGCAACGCCAACAACCTGATAGCGCACTTGCCCTAATTGGATCTCTTGGCCGATCGCACCAGTTGTCGGAAACAGCTCATCAACTATGTCCTGACCTATGATGCAGACGCTCCGCCTAAACGCGTCATCGGTCGAAGTGAAACCACGGCCGTATGCGATCTTGATGTTTGAGAGGTCAGTAATATTAGGCGTAACGCCTTGAGTGACCACGCCGACAAGCGTTTTTCCGTCGCGGCGGGCCGGCAACACAGCATTGCCCTGGGCCCCAAATTCGATCTCTTCGCCCAGCCGGTCATTCAGATATTCGAGATCATCGACAAATATATCGGGCCGCTTTGCCTGAGCCTCGACAAACGCCTGTCCGTCTGAACCGAAATCCTGGAACGATGCCTTTTCGATCCGCAATACGTCGGGTGCAAATCCAGCCGTCGAATTAACTACAAACGTCTGAGCTCCCTGCAAAAGTGCGGCGACAATTACGACCACCGCAACACCGACGACAACGCCTAGGATCGTCAACGCCGATCGCGTCCTATTCGCACGGATCGAATCCCATGCCAGTGACATCGATTCGCGAAACAGATTCAATCTGGCGTTCAAAGACAGTTGCACAGTGTAACCACTCACGGTAGCACGATCACGAATCTCTGCGTCCTCGGATGACTCAGCAAGTCGTGGTTCCAGATGGGGCCGATTTCGGATCCGATCGTCTTTATCTTAACCCCGCCGACGAGCAAAATGTATGACTCAAAGCACGGATCAAAACAAAACGTTGCTTTATTTTTTGAAAATGAATTCTCGGACAAGATTGAAGGCGGCGTTCGCACCGAGCGAGATGCCGCCGCGTTTCATGCCGTCTTTCCAGTCGTAACGTGCCGGATACCAGAATTGCCTGGCGACGACATCGGCAGTATACGTCCCGACGATGCGGGGGATGCCGACCGTACGTTTGCCGTTTGCTTTTCGGGCGGTGACCGCCGAGATCAACGCATTGCCTACGCGCGCACCTACGTCTTGCTTCGGACTGCGGTAGTACGTGCTGTCGAGCTTGAGTGCCTCGTCGAGGCCATAAATGACGGTGTTTCGTACAACGTTTCTGCCAAAATTGGAGGCGACCCGCCGACCAAAGCCCTCGCCGGACTCGCCCCATTCCTCCGGGCTGTTGGACGCGGTTGCGAATGCCGCTCCGGACACAATTCCGATCCACGCTTGAGGGCCGACAGTGTCACTCACGTATCGCTTAAAACGCTTTTCGGCGGTCGGACGAACGTAGGAATCTGACGGTGTGGGGGATGCCTGCGGCGCGGCTTGCCCGGACACCGTGGCGGTTACCACACCGGTGCTCAATAATAAAACGAATAACATTTTCATGAACTTATTTTTCGACCGGAAAGAAATTACGGATTCACTTGGCGAGCATTGGTTTCAATGCTTTGTAGATATTCTCGGTCATTATCTTCGCTCCGGTCGCATTGGGATGAATGCCGTCGGCCTGGTTTAGTTCTTTTTTCAGCGCCACGTTATCCAGCAGAAACGGAAGGAACTCGACCTTGTGTTCGCTCGCGAGATCCGGAAATGCGACGGTGAATTGCTGTTGATAGTCGCTACCCATCGTCGGGGGAGCGAGCATTCCACAGAGAAGAATTCTAAGGTTCTTGGCCTTTGCTTTTCGAATGATCTGGTCGAGATTTGCTTTCATCTTAGCTACGGGAACGCCGCGAAGCAGGTCGTTGGCACCAAGTTCAAGGATGAGGATCTTGGCGTTGTCCTGTTCGAGCACCCAGTCGGCACGCTCCAGTCCGCCGAGGCTCGTGTCGCCTGAGACGCCCGCATTTACGACCTCATAGTCGTGACCGTCGGCGTTCAGCTTCTCCTGCAACAAGTACGGATACGATTCCTTCTCAGCCAAACCAAAGCCCGCCGTAAGACTATCGCCAAGCGCAATTATCTTCGGCCGGTCGGTACGCACCTGAGGTGTCGCCAGCGGTCGTGACGAAGCGTTGGAAACCGGACGTGACGCCGCACACGACGACAACACCACCGTCAGAAAAATGAAACTTATGATCGCTGAAATACGCATTACTTCTCGCATCGCCATGGTCTTTGTACGAAGCCGTGGTGATTTTGATGCAAAAATATTGGAACTTGTTAGCGGCAATTTAGCAAGCTAAGATTGGGAAGAAGAATTAGCCACAGATGAACACAGATAAAAACGGATAAGAAATCGAGATGTCTAATTCCTATCTGTGTTTATCCGTGTTCATCTGTGGCAGAACTTTCTTAATGTATGATCCAACTCAAAAACGTCATCAAAACCGTCACCTCAGGCACCGATGACCTGACTATTTTG
>JANNWQ010000230.1:0-14341 GCA_031408595.1 Acidobacteriota bacterium
GGGCCGGATAATGCGCAAACGATATCTCGACGAACAAAAAGGTGCCGTGCTAGGCGACGTTTGGTCAGATATTTCTCAAGTCAGAGCCGCGAACGCTGAACTTTTAGGATATCCCACGCAAAAACCAGTCGCTCTTCTCGAAAGGATCATTTCTGCTTCTTCGAATGAAGGCGACATTGTGCTCGATCCTTTCTGCGGATGCGGAACGACGATCGCGGCTGCACAGAAGCTTAATCGGCAGTGGATCGGAATAGATATAACGCATCTTTCCATCGCGCTTCAAAAATATCGTTTGAAAGATGCTTTCGGACTTGATCCGGTCGGCAGTAAGAAAGCGAATCCTCTTCTCGCCGAGCGGAAAAGCTCTGCTTTTCCGTCGGATACCCCCAATGATCAAAGCGGCTCCGCCGCCGATCCGAGGCATAGCCTCGAAGATAGCTTAGAGACCTCAACGGCGAAGCAGAGCTTCGCCGCTCGGCGAGAAGAAAACCTCGAAAACCTTCAGACATACCGCATAATCGGCGAACCAGAAGATTTAGAGAGCGCCCAACAACTAGCAACCGAAGATCGCTACCAATTCCAATGGTGGGCGCTTTCATTAATAAAGGCGCGTCCTCTCGGCGGATCGGGAACTAGCAAAGAAGGCAAAAAAGGCTCCGACAAAGGAATCGACGGAACAATGGTTTTCGTCGACGACAATAGCGGCAAAGCTAAACGCGTAATAGTCCAGGTAAAAAGCGGCAAAGTAAAATCCGGCGACATCCGCGACCTAGCCGGAACCATAGACCGAGAACAAGCCGCCATCGGCGTCTTCATAACCCTAGAAAAGCCGTCCAGAGACATGAACACCGAATCCGTAGGCAAAGGCTTCTACCACAGCGAAGGCTGGAACAAAGATTATCCGGTATTACAGATCCTAACGATCGAAGAACTCCTATCAGGAAAACAACCCGAAATGCCACCGTCTTCGATCACGTTTAAACAGGCGGAAAAAATCATTCAGAGTGACGATCAAGGCATGCTTGGGTTCTGAGAAACATATGTCGAACATGGCCGATTTCAATAGACTGACCGTACTGATATTCGGGCGTCTGCTCGAAGATTTTCCTAAGCCATCATCACTTACGGTAGATGGATTTCAGGATTCCAATAATCATGTTGAACTTCAAATATTCCGGGAAACAATTATTTTTCTTCAAGACAACGATTTCCTAGAATTCCGCACGGCGACAGGAACTGGGAGTTATCATGGGGTCAAATTAACCTTAAAGACTCTTAATATCTTGAATCAGACCCCGGATGCTCTTCGTCCAAGTCCCACCGTTCGAGAAAAACTAGTTTCCGCAATAAAAATAGGGACAAAAGAAGCGTTCAAGGAAACTGTAAAAGTAATCGTCGGGGAAGCTATCAAGAGTTTCTCGAAGTGAATTGGCTCACCGTGCTGTCGTTGGTTCGTCTCTCTTATTTATACAAAAACAAATAATTCGTGCGAGAATTACAGGTGGGGGTTATTGTATTATGCAGGCGATTGAAGGGATTTATAAGAACGGACATATCAGGCTGCTTGAGACGCCGAAGGAGATTCGGCATTCGCGGGTGGTTGTTACGTTTTTGGATGACTATGACCGCGATGTGGAAGACAAGGCTAGTCTTTCTAATTTAGGTGAAATAGTGGGCGACCTGGAAGCGGGAAGCCTTGAGATTAGGGAAGAGTTCTTAAAGGCCATAAAGAAAAGCGGTGAGGAGATTTAGACATGAGCGTCTTTGTTACGGACACGCACGCACTTCTGTGGTTTACGCTTAACAAACATTCTAATTTAACAAAACCCGCTTTGAGCGCCTTTACTGATGCGGAAAACGGTCGAGGGTTTATCAATATTCCCTCGATGGTTCTGCTCGAAACTGCAATTCTTGAAAAACAAGGCAGGATAAACCTGAATGGCGGATTTCTGCGGTGGAGTGAAAGTCTTCTTTTAAATTCCGGGTTCGGCGTCGTACCGCTAGAACCTGAAATCATACATTCGGCTGTCGGATACAGTTTTAACGAAGATCCGTTTGATAAAGTAATCGTCGCAACGGCTGCTGAGTTGGCTTTACCACTAATTACGAAGGACTCAGCAATCACTGAGTCGGGCTTGGTCGAAATTTGTTGGTGAGATGACGAAAGTCCTGTTGAAAAAAGTATTGACACGTCTTTTTCCGACGTTTTATTATAGACATGAGTTTGCCGGAAGCCTTCCAATCCAGTTTAGGTTAACTCGATCCCACCTCAAGGGCATTTCGCCCGAGCTTTCGGTACAACCTAATTAGATCACCCCAAACTAAATAGGAGGAGCATAATATTATGCCCAAGAAAAATTGGTGGCCGACGACTAAGCCGGCCCAGGTTGTATTGATGACGAACTTTAAGAAGAAGATCTCGAACTATGAGACGATCTTGCCTCTGACGGCGGCGCAGGTTACGGCGGCTGAAGCTCTTTGCGATGCGTTTATCGGTGCGTTTAATGCGACCGAGGCGGCAAAGCAGTCGATGCTGTCGATGACGCAGTGGCGCGAAGAGGTTTTTTATGGCGAACCGGAAGGTGCGGCTGCCCCGGCGGCTCCTGTTTTCCCTGTAGTCGGAGCTGTTACATATACTTTAGGTGTTGTGACGCAGTTTTTTGCTCTTCGCGATCTGATCGTGGCTTCTCCCGGCTACACGGATGCGATCGGTGAAGATCTCGGGATAGTTAGTTCGCAGTCGAATGCTCCTTTGAATCCCGCGACGACGCAGCCGGTGTTCAAAACTGTTTCGGTGAACGGCAATACGGTAAATGTTCACGGCTCGATGCAGGGTTTCGACGCGATGCGTGTGGAATATGCTCCGAAAAACGGAAGTTTCCGCACCGTTGCTTTCCTTACAAACACTCCGGGCGGCTTTCAAGTCACCACAACCACCCCAAACCAACCCGAAACCGGCCACATCCGCGCCGTTTACATCAAAAAGAACGCCGAATTTGGCAACTTCTCGGCGGATTATCCTGTCACGGTTGTTTAGTGAACAGGGAATAGTGAATAGTGAATAGTTAGAGGACGAAGAGAGAAGTTTTTTGCCCGCGAATAGCGCGAATTACGACGAATATGAGAAGCATGGGCTGTTTCTTATTCGTGTTTTTTCGCGTAATTCGCGGGCATATGTTTTTTCGGATTCTTGGTGGAGCGGATTTTCACTTTTCCAGGGCCGCGATCGCTTGTTTGGTCCAGGCGCAGAGGGCTTTTCGCTCGGATTCGGACAATGCGGCGTAGCGGTGGATCCATAGGTAGGACGGGAGAGGCATTTCGCTGCTCTCGACCTGTTCGCAGATCTCTTCGAGTTTCTTTATTTTCTTTTTAGTGTCGAATGTGTTGAATTTACTGAGATTGAGGTTCCGTTTGCCTTCGTCAATGTGATCTTTTAGGAACCAGCCAGCGGGCTGGATGTAGGCGTACCACGGGTAGATGGTTTTGTTGGCGTGGCAATCGTTGCAGGAACGCCCCAAGATCAGCGCGACGTCCGGCGGGACCGCGACGGCGGCTTCGAGCGTCTCGGTGTTGACGATCGGCGGATTTGTTTGGTCGATCTGGGAGAATTGCAGACCGATAAACCCAACCGCGAGAACGAGAACAATGATCTTGAACGCTTTCTTGAGCATATTGTTGATTAGACGATTTTACTACAGATTATCTTTCTTTTATTCCTCTCTGTGCCTCTGTGTCTTCCCTTTGTGCCTTTGTGATAATGCTTTAAGTCTTCATCACAAAGGCACGGAGAGAAGACACAAAGTGCACTGAGAAAGATAAGGGCTTGAAACGGGAATCGCGATGCCGTAAGTTATTGGTATGGTGAAGCCGACGGTGCTTGCGGTTCCTTTTTTTGCCCTGATGATCGGCGGCGAAGCGCTTTGGTCGTACATGAAGGGTGCGACGCATTATCGCGACAAGATCGACACATGGAACAATATATTTATCGGATTCATGAGCCTCGTTTTCGGAGCGCTGTTTGGCATCGGGATCTATTACACATACGAATTTGCGTATTCGGTTTCGCTATACAAATTTCCGGCTGACGCGTGGTGGACTTGGGCAATTCTGTTTGTGGTCGATGACCTCGCTTATTACGTTTTTCATCGCGTCAGCCATGAATCGCGTCTGTTTTGGAACTTTCACGTCGTTCACCATTCGAGCGAAGAATACAATCTAAGCGTTGCGGTAAGGCAGAGCTGGTTTAGCGGTTTATTGCATTGGTTATTTTATGCGCCGGTGATGCTGCTTGGGTTTGCGCCGTGGATGTTCGCTCTAATGCATGGATTTAATCTGCTGTACCAATTTTGGATCCATACAAAGATCATCAAGCGCCTCGGCCCACTCGAATATGTTCTCAATACGCCTTCTCATCATCGTGTGCATCACGGGGTGAATGATATTTATCTGGATAAAAATTATGCGGGTGTGCTGATCATTTGGGATCGCATGTTTGGCTCGTTTGTGAATGAAACCGAAGAGCCGAGATACGGAATTATCAAGCCAGTAAATAGCTATAACGCACTTTGGATAAACACGCACGGCTGGGCGGAGATGTTCGCGGCGATGCGTGAACGGCAGGGAATTTGGAACAAGCTGCGATGTATGTTCGCGTCACCAAATATGGACACTTTGCCCGTACCAACGACTCGCTTGTATAATCAAACCTAATGAGTGAAAGAAAGATAAGAGTGTTAGTGGCCAAACCGGGCCTTGATGGTCACGACCGCGGCGCTAAGATAATCGCCCGTGCGCTTCGCGATGCGGGAATGGAAGTGATCTACACCGGTTTGCGTCAAACGCCTGAGATGATCGCTTCGGCGGCTCTGCAAGAAGATGTGGATGCCGTGGGGATCTCGATTTTGAGCGGCGCTCATAATACTCTCTGTCCGCGTATCGTCAATCTTATGCGCGAAAACGGTATGGATGATACGCTCATTCTAGTCGGCGGAATAGTTCCGCAGGAAGACATTAAGAATTTGAAAGCGATCGGCGTTTCGGAAGTGTTTTTACCCGGAACATCGACCGAGGATATCGTTACGTTTATTCGAGCGAACGTTCGAGCGCAGTAATGTGCGATAGATTACATACCTTATTTCTCAGACCTGTCAAACTCAACTTGTCATAGTGGTTTATTAAGTTATTAAGGGGATAAATAGATGAAAAAGATCAATTCAATTTTACTCGCGTTCGCGTTTGTTTTGACGATTACGTTCGTTGGGGCGACTTCGATCAGTGCTCAGGATTCGATGCTGGGTCGAGCGGGCGACAAGATCACCGGCACGAGTAAGAAGGTTTATAACCGCGGAAAACGTGTAGGCCATACGGTCGGCAACAAGACCTGGAACGGTTCGAAATGGGTCGCGAGCAATTCGTGGAAAGGCGGCAAATGGGTCGCCGTGAAAACCGTAAACGGCACCAAATGGGTCTATCGGAAAGGCAAGGGCGTCATTGTTGGAAACCCACGACGTCCGTAATTTGGACATTTCGTAACAAATAATTGATTGGGCGGCGACAGGAGATTTGTCCTGTTGACCGCCCAATTTACTTTTGTTCTACTTATCTCCTAACGATATGAAAGAAAAGGTAAGAATCGCAGGCGGACAGGGTTTTTGGGGCGATCTCTTGTCGGCTCCTGTCGATCAAGTGCGAAATGGCCCGATCGATTATTTAATGCTCGACTATCTGGCCGAGGTCACGATGTCGATCCTACAAAAACAGCGAAATCGTGATCCGCAGGCAGGATATGCCAAGGATTTTATCTCGCTGATGCGTGAGATCTTGCCGGATTGTGTCGAGAAAGATATCAAAGTCCTCTCTAATGCGGGAGGCGTAAATGTCGCCGGATGTGCGGCCGGAATTGCCGAAGTCGCCCGCGAACTCGGCCTGCAAGGCAAAGTAAAGATCGGCGTCGTCACCGGCGATGACGTCCTCGATCAGCTCGATACTTTTCTAGCCAACGGCGTCGAGATCAACAGCATGGACGACGGCACGCCGCTCTCCGCGATCCGCGACAAAGTTCAGTCTGCAAATGTCTATCTCGGAGCGTCGGCGCTCGTCGAAGCTTTGGGAAAGGGTGCGAATGTTATCGTCGGCGGACGTCTGACCGATACAGGTTTGACGCTCGCTCCGCTGATGCACGAATTCGGCTGGAGCTTTGATGATTGGGATAAAGTCTCAGCCGGAACGATTGCCGGACATATCATAGAATGCGGAGCCCAATCGAGCGGCGGGAATTGCCAATACGATTGGCAGACGATCCCCGACATGGCAAATATCGGTTTCCCTATCATCGAGGCCTCGCCAAATGGCGAATTCGTTGTCACCAAACACGACGGCACCGGCGGCCGCGTCAACATTCAATCGGTAAAGGAACAACTTCTATACGAAATGGGCGACCCGCACGAGTACATTACACCAGATGTCGTCGCCAATTTCGCGTCGATCCAACTCGCCGACGGCGGTGAAAACCGCGTCAAGGTCTTCGGCATCACCGGCCACCCGAAAACAGATTTCTACAAAGTCTCGATCGCCTACTCCGACGGCTACAAATCGGTCGGCACGCTCGTCTATTCCTGGCCCGACGCTTACGAAAAGGCCCAGGCCGGCGACAAGATCCTCCGCGAACGCCTCGACCGTCTAGGCCTGAAATTCGATCTGATCCTGACCGAATACGTCGGCGTAAACGCCACCCACGGGCATCTCGCTTGGAACGCGGACACTCTTGTCCGCAATGGCCGCAACGCGGCCACAAACGATAGCGACCATGTAACGCAAAAGGCAAATCTGAGCGATGAAGCATCGCTCATTGCGGACAAGAGTGTCCGCGTTCCGTCCGACATCCCGGAAGTCCAGTTCCGCATCGGCGTCCGCGGCCAAAATAAAGCCGATGTCGAACGATTCACAAAAGAGATCGCCCCGCTCATCCTAACCGGCCCGCCCTCAGTAACCGGCTTCGCCGGAGGCCGCCCAAAGGTCGAAGAGATCATGGCGTACTTTCCGGCGTTGATACCGAAGTCGTTGATCGAGACGAAGGTGGAGATCGTCGAGGCGTGAATGCAAACATAGGCAACGATTACAATCCGCTGGGGCAAGATATTCCCTCATATGCGCGGGTTTCGGCGTATTGATTGCATCGTTGATGACGACGGTAGTCTTCGGTTTACTGGGTTCGGGTCTGCACGAAATAGTTGTTCTTCCTTATTTTCGAGCGCCAATTGCTGTGGGTGTGGTTACATTATTTGTCGCAGCTTACTTCTTCGGTCGTTTGGCGGGCGCTCTTGTTTTTCGATTCGGTATCCGAAGCTCAGCGACTCCGATAATCGGAATTCTTCTAGCGTTAGGATGTCTTGGGCTTGTCGTCGCAAGTGCCTTTGCAACACATTACGTTAGTTCGATACACCAACCCGAAATGCTTGACGATTACGTAATTGGTCCGGCGCTCAACATCATTGGCATCGGTTTCGCTCCGGCGGTGATTCTCGGCCTAGTCTTTTCCTGGATGATTCGTTCCGAACGTGAAGCCTCGTAGTAGACGTCTCTTCATTTCTCCAAAAACTTCGCAATCCCATTCTGACAATCGTCACTCATTCGAGCGCGTGCGTTGGTCTCGACGCCTTTTTCAACGGCGGTTTCGAAGGGGTTGGCGTCGATCAAATAGAGCAATTGCTTTGTCATCTCGACGGCTGAGCGGCTGACCTTAGTGTAAACAGCCGCGTATTCGAGGACGGAGGTTTCGAAGTCTTCTTCGTCGAATGTGCGGTTGACGAGGCCGAGGGAGAGGGCTTCTTCGGCGGTGTATTCGAAGCCTTGGGTGAGCAGTTCGAAGCTCTTCTTCTCGCCGAGATTTCGCCGCAGGATCGCGGCGACCATTGCGGGGACGAATCCGATCTTGACCTCGGGATAGCCAAAGCGAGCGCTGTTAGTCGCGACCACGAGATCGCAAGCCGTGGCGAGCCCACAGCCACCCGCAAGAGCCCGGCCATGCACGGCAGCGATGACCGGAACTTTGACGCTCCGGATCAGCAGGAACAATTCCGCTAGGCTCCGAGCGTCGTCGACATTCTCCTCATACGAAGCCACCGCGATCTTTTGTATCGCCGACAGGTCCGCTCCGGAACAGAAATCCTTTCCGGCTCCGCGAATGACGATACATCGTAGCGATTCATCCGTATCAGCCTCACGCAATGCGGCTTTCAAAGCCGAGATAAGTTCGTCATTCAAAGCATTTCGCTTTTCGGGACGATTGAGTGTGATCTCTCGGATACTTTTGTCGGTTGTGCTCAGTACTACGGACATAATTAGAAGAGTTTTGCAGCTTTGTCGATCTCGTCGGCTATTGCATTGAGCGTTCGGGCAGTGATCGTGATCTGATCGGCGGTTTCCCGCCAGTCGCGCTGTTCAATGGCTTCGCGGACTCCGGGAAGCGTTTTTACGCCATAGCCTGTGTAAAAACCAGGTGCGTAGATCTGATGGCGAAACCAGTCGCGTCGCGGCAGGCCTTGGCCAGTCAATGCGCGTTCGGTTTTATAGAGTATTTGGTCTAGACGAGTTTGATCAGCTGGCGACAGACGTTTGTTTGACGATTCGCGAGCGTAGCGGGCGGCGCTGTCTTTTAGATTGTCGAGAGCTTTTCGCAAAGGTGCGAAGTCGATCGCCGGCACCTCGGACTTGGTTTGCGGGACCGCAAAATTCTGTTTCGGGTCCTGCACCGATTTCCACATGCCGCTCGTGATCAATTGGTTTGTCGAACGCGTCTCATCTCGCATCGAGTCGGAGAGGCGAGTGACTTCGCCGACGTACTGGTTGATCGTATCTGAGAAATTAGTGAATTCGAACGGCAGCGTGTCCGCATTCGCGAGCCTCAGAACGGCGCGGCCACAGACCTTAGCGAGAGCGACGCCGTAGACGAATGTTCCGTCGTTAAATCGCGTGTAATGATCGAATGAATCGTAGATCGAATGGTACGAACCGCCGCCGTCTTCACCGCCGAAGCCGATGTTGAGCGAGGCGATGCCGAGATGCTGCAAAAACGGCGTGTAGTCGCTGCCGGAGCCGAGTGCGTAGATCCGTTGGTCAGGGCGCAAACTTACCAGACCGCGCTCGACGACCGATGAATTTACGATCTGTTGCGCACGCGAGCGTTCCCAGACCGACACGTTCGTTTGCGGATCGGGCACGTCGCGAGCGACGCCGTTGATGAATTTTTCGAGCGTGTGAGAGCCGCCCATGCCGAGGAAGCCGCGTCCATTTGAGTCGGTATTGATATAGACGGCGGCCTTTTGACGCAGCTCTTCGGCGTGATGTTCGACCCATTCGGTCGAGCCGATCAAGCCTTGTTCCTCAGCGTCCCAGGCTGCATAAACGATCGTGCGCTTTGGCCGCCAACCCGTTTTGGCGAGTTCGCCGATAGCACGAGCCTCTTCCATCTCGGCGACGATGCCGCTGATCGGATCTGCCGCTCCATTGACCCATGCGTCGTGATGATTGCCGCGAATGATCCATTGATCGGGCCGCTCGCTGCCGGGCATTTTGGCGATGACGTTGTAGATCGGTTTAATGTCCCAGTTGAATGCGAGCTTCATTCGCACTGTCGGAGTTTTGCCGCCAAAGCGATAGGTCGTCGGCAGGGAACCGCGCCATGCTTCGGGGACGACATTGCCGTCGAGATTCTTAAGTAGCGGCAATGCGTCGCTGTACGAGATCGGTAGCACTGGAATCTTGGTCAGTGTAGGTGCTCCTTTGACGGCTATGCGTTTTGCATCTTTGGTCGCCCCGACACCTTTCGTCAACGGATCGCCGGGATGCAACGGCATGTCCATCACCGAACCACGCTGCACGCCGTCTTCATTCCGCCAGGCTCCGCGCGGATAAACATCGCCCTGATAAAATCCATCGTTTCGCGGATCGGAGTAGATCAGGCAGCCAATGGCGCCTTTTTCGGCGGCGACCTTGGGTTTGATGCCCCGCCACGAGCCGCCGTAGCGGGCGATCACGATCTTGCCGCGAACGTCGATGCCGCGTTTCTCGAGTTCTTCGTAGTCGGCCGGAATGCCGTAGTTGACGTAAACAAGCGCTCCCGAGACATCGCCATCGATCGAGTAGGCGTTGTATGTAGGAAGCTGCTCGGCGATCTGGCTCGACGTTGCATCACCGCGAACGGCGGGTTCGGAGAGTTTCATCCGAAACCGTGTCGGAGCGGTCATCTCGACGATGCGTGTTTTCGGCGTTGGGAAGAGGACGTGATATTCCGCAAGCTCAGTCTGATAACCCCACGAGCGGAACTGAGCGGCGATGAATTCAGCATTCGCTTTATCGTACGGCGAGCCAAGATGATGAGGTCGCGCTGAGAGCCGTTTCATCCAGTCACGTAGGTTATCCGCTCTTAAATACGAATCGAACCGCGACTCGAGATCGCGCTGACGCTGCGAAGCGTCGCCGTAGAAGCCCATCAGCGGAGCGGCTGATTGGGAAAACACCGACGTCGACAGACAAATAACCAAAAGTGCACGAGCAACAATTTTCATCATTCTATTCTCCGGATACTACGCGATCCCAAGATCGGCGGCCTCGCCGTCCGGGATCTCGATATACATTCTTAGAAGTGCGGTCGAAAACGTTTTTCCCTGGGCGTCTGTCATAAGGCTGCGAGTGCCGCCGCCGCCGAGGCTTTCGTGGAGCAGGAAATTCAGGGCACCCAGATTTGGCAGTTCAAATCGCTCCACATTGCCTTTGACCATTTCGCCGAAGTGTTCTTTGACGCGTTCAGCGGTGACCTCGCGAACGAGAAGCGGATAAAGATCATCCTTGAGCGCGATGACGCCGACGTTTGCCGTATCGCCTTTGTCACCACTGCGGGCGTGGGCGAGTTTCACGAGTTGAACTTTCATAAATCTTGTTGCTGAAGTCAGGGCTCCGGTACTAATTCCTATCAATGCCCTTACTTCGTGCGGGCCTCCGCAACGAATACGAGAAAATAATCCATCCGGTCCGGCTTTACGAAATCGTGTTCTTCTTTCAGTGTGAAACCGGCTCGGCCAAGTTCGGAAACGACTTTGTCACGATCAAGTCCGTGGTCGTCGCCGCTGCCATTCTTGTCGATAATGCCTACGAGAGCACCTTTCTTCAGAGACGCCCTTAGATTCTTCATGAACGTGATCGGGTTTTCGATCTCGTGATACGTCTTGAGGATCAGGACAGCGTCCACGGATTCTTTGGGCAATATCGGATCGTCGAATTTGCCGAGGACGGTCGTGATGTTCGCCAGTTTTTCGGTGGTAGCTCGTTTTTTGATGTGGTCGATGTATTCCTGATTGATCTCAACGGCGAAAACTTTGCCGGTCGTCCGTTTTGCGGCTCGCACGGTGAACCATCCCGAGCCTGCACCGATGTCGGCGACTGTTTTTTCTCCGTTTATCTGGAGAATATCCATGACGCGGTCGATCTGGAGATTCTTTTCGCGTTTCGCGTCCTCGAAAATGGAAAGGTCGCCGTCGTATGGTGTGCTTGTGCTTCGATCGATCGCGTCTGCAATCGGAGTCGGGGTCGGGGTCGCTTTTGCTGTCGAGCGTTGCGATGAAACTGGATCGCCGTGGTACGCCGCGAAGGATAGAGCGGCGAGTACGGCCAACGGAAGTACGAGATTCTTCATAAAACGTCTCGAAATTCTAACCATATTACTTTTTATCCGAGAGCCGACTCCACGGGGTGATCCGCGATTGCATCTATCAGCCCGATCCGAAACGCTTCTACCGCCGAAACGCGACGTGCGGTCATAAACATTTCGAGAGCGGCGGCTTCGCCGATCAGTCTCGGCAACCGTTGCGTCCCGCCCCAGCCTGTTATAATACCGAGGCCGACGCCGGGATGACAGAATTCAGCGGCTGCAACGGCGACGCGGCGTTTGCATGAGAGTGCGAGATCTAACGCACCGCCGAAACAGAAGCCGTTGATCGCTGCGACTGTATCGGGCAAACGCTCGACGCTTTGCATCAACCGCTGTCCTCGCTCCGCAAACTCTTCTGCTTCATCGACAGGCACTTTGTCGATCTCTCGAAGATCCGCACCTGCTGCAAACACTTCGCCCGACCCGGTGAACACAACACGCGAAACGTCGCGATCTAAATTCGAGATAACCGTCGTCAAATATTCCACCACCTCGACCGACAGCGGATTTCTGATCTCGGGCCGCGTGAGACGGATGACGAGGGCGGTTTCGATCCGTTCGAGTGAGACGGCATTGGACATCGTTGGTCGCTAACTAAATAATAGACCTATGTTTCGCACAAACAAAGCTCATCCGTGGCACGGCGTCCCTATCGGCGACGGAGTGCCGGCCGAGGTCACCGTTTTTATCGAGATCGTGCCGTCTGACACGGTCAAATACGAGGTCGATAAGGAAACGGGCTATCTCAAGATCGACCGGCCGCAGCAGTATTCTAATGTTGTTCCGGCTAATTACGGTTTCATTCCGCAGACGTATTGCGGTGAGCGAATCGCGGAGCTCGCGAGCACAGGCTCAGGTAAACGTATCATGAAAGGCGATGGCGATCCGCTGGATATTCTCGTCCTCAGCGAACACCACATTCCACGCGGCGACATTATTCTTAAAGCGCATCCGATCGGCGGATTCTGCCTGATCGACGGTGGCGAGGCTGACGATAAGATAATCGCGGTGCTCAAGGGCGACAAAGTCTTCGAACAATACACCGATATCGGCCAGCTTCCCATCGGTATCGTCGAACGGTTTCGCCACTACTTCCTGACCTACAAATCGCTCCCCAGCGAACCAAACAAATGCGAGATCGCCTTCTCGTACGGCCGCGAACAGTCGTACCATGTCATCGAGTCCGCCATCGGTGACTACGCGGACATGGTTCGGAAGTAGAAGAGAATTTGGCCACAGATTAGGCAGATAAAAACGGATCAGAAAATCTCTAAAACTCTTTTTGATCTGCCTTATCTGCGTAATCTGCGGCCAAACAATCTTTAAAGCAACGCGAGCTTTATCGCTGTCGGCGTGAGCTTTTTGGCGATCTTGGGCAACTTCTTTAGGGCGTAGAGCGTCATCTTTGGCAGAGCCTTCACAAAAACTGTCTTGAGTACAGGTTTGACGACGTGTTTGGCGGTGAATTTCGTCGTAACCCAAGCCGACTTTGCCGCCGTGCCGACGATAAAGACCGCGACGTTCTGCGAAGTCTCGGTTTTCGCCTGGCCATTGGCAGCAAAGGCTAAAGCTAACAAAACGGCGCTGATGCAGATAGTTCGTTTGAGCAGAGTTTTCATGGGGTGAGTAGCGGTCGAGAGTATTTTCGGCAGGCCGTCCGTGGGTGACGGTATCTATATTATATCGATAGCTCCTGCAGATTGAAAGGATTTTCTTCTCCGCGAACTCTGCGTCCTGACTTTGCGGTCCCTGCGTTGAGATCAGTTTAAACGCTGAGGACGCTGAGAGAAGACGCGGAGTTCGCGGAGAGTGTTTACCGCGTCAACAATTTCAACAACGCGATCTCTTCGGGACCAGCGGCGTCCTCAATTCTCCGTATCGAACGTGCCCGTCGCGGGCGAAATTCTTCGAGTGTCACGCCTTTTGCGTATAGGTCGAAGACTCTCGGGTGGATGTACGACGAGCGGCAGACCGCTGGTGTATTGCCCAGTTCAGAGGCAACGCGCTTTACTACTCGGACCAAATTAGATTTCAGCTCCGAATCTTTCCCCGCCGGGCCGAGTTCGGCGAGGTCGGCGGCGGCTAGGAGCGTAGCTCCCCAGGTGCGAAAGTCTTTCGACGTAAACTCGGCCCCGGTCGCTTCTCTAATATATGCATTGATGTCGTTGGGTTTGATCGGCTGCGGCTTGCCGTCGCCGTTTATGAAATGGAACAAACGCCCTTTGCGGCCGAGTTCCTTGAGCTGCTTCATCAGATCGGCGAGTTCCTTGTCGACCAAAACCTTCCGATGGTACACGCCGCTCTTGCCGACGAACGCGAATTCCAGCTTGCCGTTCTTTCCGATGTTCAAATGATCGTTTCGCAACGTCGTAATGCCAAACGTTCGGTAACGCTTCACGCTGAGATCCGTCCCAACCCGGAAGTAGAGTGAATTTATCAGCCGCACGACGATCGCGAGCACCTTCTCCTTTGGAAAACCGTCGAGCGTGATGTGTTCGTTGGTGGCCGCGCGAAGCTTTGGCAGGAATTCGCCAAAACGCTCGATGCGTGAGAATTTACGTCGCTGCTGCTTGGCGGAAAAATCCGCGTGATAACGATACTGTATCCGCCCGATCGCATCTATCCCAACGCACTGCA
>JANNWQ010000231.1:0-6241 GCA_031408595.1 Acidobacteriota bacterium
ACCCTGGGTTGTCTCCTCTTCTTCTCGGCCGCCACCGCCGCCACCTCCGCCTTTTTCTTTATTTTGCTTCTGAACCTCTTCCTCAATGTCCATCGGAACTTCGTCGATCAAGGACGCAAGAAACATGTCTTCATTGATCGAGCCAACTTCCAGATCCTTGCTAAAAAGATTGGCGACCAGGCCGACCATCAGTGCAAGAACCATGAAGCCCGTCGCACCGGCGAGCAGGCCATTTCGCGTACCGATGTCCTTGTTCTCTTCGATGACGGTCAAATGAAATTCTTCATCATGGATCGGCGTAACCTTGAGAGGAACACGTGGGCCGTCAGCGTTCAGTGTTTTTGTGACGATAAACGGAGCGGAAGATATAGTTGTAGGAACTATACTAACGAAATCTCCATTGGCCGAGGTGTGACCCGCGTTCCGGGCAGATTCTACGACCGGCTCTTCGATCTCCACTTCTTCGGCCGGCGCAGTGTAAACCGTATCGATCTCGGCGACTTCTTCAACCGGAACCGGATAAAAGGTCTCGATCTCATCGAGTTCCTCGATTGGAGCAGCTTCGAAAACGGGTGCCTCTACGATCTCGAGGATCGGTTCAGAGACTTCAGCGATCTCTTCGACCGGAGCAGCGACAAACTCTTCGACGACCGGAGCCGCCGCGATCGGCTGGACAGGCTCGGCCACAGGTGCAGCTGCCGCCGCCAACGGGTTCATCTCAAAAGCCTGCAGGCTCGCTCCGCAATTCGGGCAAAACCCAAATTTCTCGGCAAATCCTTCATCACACGAACTGCAAAACTTCACTATTTTTCCCATTTCACCCTCTCAATACACGCCCGTTTTGGTGGACGGCATAATGATAAAACGATTATACCGCGTTTATTTCAGAAGTTAAGTGTTTTTCAACAACTTTGTCCGCGGATACTGCTTGCGGTCACTCAACAATCATAGATGCCTCATCAGTTTGACGCGATGCCCACGCCGCATCTAATATTTTCACTTGCGACGGCGAAACGCCCTTTGTGAGTCTTTACAACACATCGGCTCGTTGCGGCAACTAATCTATACATTTGGCTGCCGCTAGTATTTCATACGATGAAAAACAAGAATTTATTCGTAAAAATAGTATTTATCGCGTTTATCGTGCTATTGCTGTTCTCGCTTGTCGCCCCGGCGATATTTTCGCAAACGTCACCCGCACCGAAAAAAGAGAGCCTTCTCAACGGCCTAAAGGTGTCGATGTGGAGCGACGCGAAGGCTGATAAGGTATCGGTAAAGATACGCATCCATGCCGGTTCGGCATTTGATCCGCAGGGCAGAGAAGGAGTGATGCAGTTGCTCGCCGACAACATTTTCCCGAATGAGGCGGCGAAAGAGTTCTTCACAGAGGATCTGAGCGGAAGCCTTGAGGTGATCACAAGTTACGATTTCATTCAGATCAATGCATCGTCGAAACCTGAAGATTTCCTAACAATGCTCGAAACGCTCGCAACCGCCGTTTCCAGTCCAGCCATCGATAAGGAAACGACCGCGAAGCTAAAGACCGCTCTTCTCGCAAAGATCAAAACACTCGAGGCCGATCCGGCTTATGTCGCAGATCGAGCCGCCGCGAAGCGTTTGTTTGGAACCTTTCCGTACGGTCGACCGCAGTCTGGCACCGAAGCGACGGTGAAAACCATCGATTTCGCCGACCTCATCAACGCGAAAGGACGTTTCCTGAGCGCGGATAATGCGACCATTGCCATCTCTGGTAATTTTGACCGCGCTCTCGGGTTTCGTGCCGTTCGCCGCTATTTTGGCGGTTGGTTGAAATCTGACAAGCGTGTCCCATCAACATTTCGCCAGCCCGATGACCCGCCGACCGGTTTGCAGATCGTCGCCTCGCCTGCCAAAGGCAGAACTGCGATCAGGTACGCGATGCGAGGGCTTGCACGCTCAGACAAAGACCTAGTCGCGTCGCTGATTTTTACTAATATTCTTGAGTCCCGCTTAAAGGCTCGTGTTCCGAGCGGACACACCGGTGACGTATTTGTTCGAAACGAATATCACACGCTACCGGGCATGATCACGATCGGGTTTTCGGCGGACAAGGGCGAGTTTGGCACCGCAAACGGCAAGGTCGAGGCAAACGAGCTTGTCGGAAAAGCGATTATCGATCCGATAACTGATTCGGAGTTTCAAGCTGCCAAAGCCGCCGTCCTAAACGAGTGGGCCGGCCGAGACGCGATCTCGTTTTGGCTCGATGTCGATACTTTCAAGACCGCCGAACCGACCTCGAAAAGTGCTGATATAACGCTCGCCGATGTCAAAGCCTTCGCCGAGTCAGCCTCGAAAAAACCAATGGTCGCAATCCTCGTAAACACCCCGACGCCGGCAACCTAAACGTGACCACCGAGATTAACGCCAATCTTAGCGACAAAGAGGCCGCCCACTCCAAAGCTGTCCGCGAGATGTTCGCCGGCATCGCGGGCAGATATGATCTGCTCAATCATGTGCTGTCGCTAAATATCGACAAGCTCTGGCGGCGAAAGGTATCCAATCTACTTCGCGACACTCTCAACCGAGCCGATGCGATCGTTCTGGACGTAGCCTGCGGCACCGGCGATCTTTCGCTCGAACTTTACAAAGACAGCAAAGCCAAGATCTTCGGCACTGATTTTTGCCGCCCAATGCTGACCGTCGCTCACGACAAAACTGCGCATCACAAAGCCGCCGTTCCATTCGTTGAGGCCGACGCTATGGATCTCGCGTTTGCCGATAACAGCTTCGACGCTCTGACGATTGCATTCGGACTTAGGAATCTGCCAAATTTCGCCAACGGCCTCTCAGAGCTTCACCGCGTCATCAAACCCGGCGGCAAGATCGTCATCCTCGAATTTTCAAGCCCTGTCGTGCCGGGCTTTCGACAGCTGTTCAACTTTTACTTCGCCAATATCCTCCCGCGTATCGGCGGCGCGGTGAGTGGTTCACGCGGGGCTTACGAGTATTTGCCGGATAGTGTTTCTAAGTTTCCCGACCAAAAAGGACTTGTCGAAATGATGGAAAAAACCGGATTCACCAACGTGAAATATCAGAACCTCACCGGCGGTATCGCGGCTGTCCACACCGGTGTCGTGGTCTAGCTCCGCAGTTTTTCGCTAGTCCTTCTTTGCGATTTCTTTGCGATCTTTGCGGTCTTTGCGTGAAAAAAGCCGTTTGCACGCAAAGACCGCGAAGAACGCAAAGGGACGCAAAATAGGTCGCATCACATAGATCAGCCACTATCCGCTCGAACTTAAAAAACTGATATTTGTCATCTCGCCCCGACGGTTATAAACTTTCATTTACCTGTCCGTACGCTCCGGATGAAATACAAGTTCTTAAACATTGTCCGTCAGCTCGGTTTGATGCTCCTCGTCATTTGGACGGTGGTGTCGCTAGTGACGCTGCTCATCGAGATCGTGCCCGGCGACCCGGCGACGACGATCCTCGGCGAGACCGCGACTCAAGAGCAGATCGACGGCTTTCGCCAAAAACACGGCCTCGACCGCCCGCCATTCTTTATCTCATACGGCAGCGAAACGGGGTTTGCGTGGAACGGTATGGAAAACCGTTATGCCGACTATTGGCGAGGCTTGCTTGTCGGCGACCTCGGCATCTCGATGCGCACCGATCGCCCCGTTTTGGGCATGATTATGGAGCGGTATCCGTCAACGATCAAACTCGCGATCGCGTCGATGCTCGTCGCTATCAGCATCGCTCTACCGCTCGGTGTGCTGGCGGGTTCGCGGAAAAATTCGCTAGTAGATAACTCTGCATCAGTCTTTGCCTTGATGGGCATATCTCTGCCGACGTTCGTGATCGGGCCTTTTCTGGTTTACATCTTCGCTGTCAAGCTAGGCTGGTTCTCACCTACTGGAAGCCAGTATCCCGAAGACATTGTGCTACCCGCCGTCACGCTCGGAGCCGCTCTGTCGGCGATCCTGACGCGAATGGTCCGCTCCAGCGTCATCGAAGAACTCGGCGAAGACTACGTCCGCACCGCCCGTGCAAAAGGCCTCAGCGAACGCGTAGTCCTATACAAACACGTCCTAAAAAACGGCCTCATTCCGGTAGTGACGATCCTCGGCCTCCAACTCGGCGTCCTGCTCGCCGGTGCGATCATCACCGAGCGAATTTTCAACTGGCAAGGCCTCGGACTTTTACTTTTAGAAGACGGCATCGGCAAACGCGATTATCGACTCGTGCAGGGATGCGTTTTGGTCATCAGCGTAACGTTTATTATTGCTAATTCGCTGACGGATTTTGTATATCGCAAATTAGATCCGAGAATTCGCTTGAGTTAGCGAACAGCTGGCAGCTCACAGCTGATAGCTGACAGCTGTTCGAAAATGCTTTTGAATGAATCGTTTAGGTTATATCGGTCTTGGTATTGCAGCGTTGTTTATCATCGCAGCTGTCTTTGCGCCGTTCATCGCGACATATGATGTCAGTGTGCAAAATCTGGCGATGCGATACGCTTCGCCGTCGGCTGAGCATTGGTTTGGCACGGATGGCTTGGGACGCGACGTGTTTTCGCGTGTTGTTTATGGTGCTCGTATCTCGCTTCAGGTGGGCATCTCGGTCGTCCTTGTTTCCGGGATCGTCGGGATCGTGATCGGTGCCATCGCGGGCTTTTATGGCGGTTGGGTCGATAAATTTCTTTCAGGTTATCTCTTCAATGTCTTTCTCGCGTTTCCCGGTTTGTTGTTGGCAATCGCACTCGTCGCGTTTCTCGGTGCTGGGCAGGGCAAGCTGATCGTTGCATTATGCATCATCGGTTGGGTCGGATACGCGCGCGTGATGCGCGGGCAGGTTTTGAAGGTTCGCGAATACGATTACGTAGCGGCCGCACGGGCGCTCGGGGCGAGCAATATGCGGATTCTGTTTACGCATATTTTGCCGAACGCAATTCAGCCTCTCATCGTGCAGGCCTCGCTTGGAATGGCCGGAGCCGTTCTCTCCGAGGCGTCATTATCGTTCCTCGGTCTGGGAATTCCGCCGCCAGCACCGAGTTGGGGGACGATGGTCGAGGAGGCACGGCAGTTCTTTAGCTCATCGCCGCACGTGCTGCTGTTTCCCGGCCTCGCGATCGCACTGACTGTACTCGCGTTCAACTTCATCGGCGACGGGCTCCGCGAATACCTTGACCCCAAACAACGCGCCAGATAATGCCGAATGAGAGCTACAGAATATTCCCGCTCGGCGACTCGGCATTAACCGTCGAATTTGGAAACGTGATCTCGCCGGAACTGAATCAGAAAGCCATCGCACTCGCCGATCACATCGAAAACAACCCTTTCCCCGGCCTCATCGAAACCGTCCCCGCGTACACAACCACGACCGTCTTCTACGATCTGGTGGAGGTACGTAAGGCATTTGCCGAACTTCCGACCGCTTTCGATGCGGTCAAGGACGCAGTATCGTTTTCGATACGGAATCTTGAAGAAAATACCGTTGTGGCTCCCAGACTTGTTGAAATTCCCGTCACCTTCGACCGCGATGTTGATTTCGACCTCGGTCATGTCGCTACCGAACACGGCCTCGCGATCGACGAGGTCATCGACATTTTCACAGCGACGACTTACCGCGTTTACATGCTCGGTTTTCTTCCGGGTTTCAGCTATATGGGCGAGGTCGATGAACGGATCGCGACTCCGCGAAAGGAGAGTCCGCGAATGCGTGTCCCAAAAGGCAGCGTCGGCATTGCAGGCAAACAAACCGGCATCTACTCGTTAGAATCGCCGGGAGGTTGGCAGATAATCGGGAGAACGGAGGTTGAGATGTTCACGCCGGAAGGAGAAAACCCAACGTATCTCCGTCCCGGCGACAAAGTAAAGTTTCTTGAGGTGCAATAGATTCTTTGTATCTTTGTGTCCTCACTTTGCGCCGTGTGATAAGGGTTTATTGCATCTTAATCACAAAGGCTCAAAGTGGGGACACGGAGTGCACGAAGAAGAATTAGAATGAGTCTTCTATTCGCAAAATCCAGCATCTTGACGATCGTGCAAGACCTCGGTCGCCACGGATATCGTCGTTTAGGCATAAACCCCGGCGGCGTCATGGACCGTTGCGCGGCGCGGCTGATCAATATACTGCTTGGTAACGACGAGAACGATGCCGTTCTGGAGATGCACTTCCCTGCCGCTCAGATCGTTTTCGAGGCAGACGCGATCATTGCATTGGGAGGTGCGGACTTCGATGCCGGGCTTGTCGGCTAACC
>JANNWQ010000232.1:0-7172 GCA_031408595.1 Acidobacteriota bacterium
GGAACTTGTCCTTTTCTCGTTGAAAGGAGTGGAAATGGAGAACGAAGATCTGAAAGTCAGAACTCGGCGGTTCGCTCTACGGATCATTAAGCTATATGCCGCTCTTCCCAACACGGTCGAAGCTCAGGTCATCGGCAAGCAAATGATACGTTCAGGTAGTTCGGTCGGGGCGCATTATCGAGAAGCTCAGTACGCCAAATCTGATCCTGACTTCATAAGCAAAATTCAGGGTGCGTTACAGGAACTAGAAGAAACGATCTACTGGCTGGAACTTGTCGAGGTCATCCAAGTATTCACCGACGGACGGCTCGCGCCGATCCATCAGGAAGCCGAAGAGCTAAGAGCGATATTTATCACAATAGTTAAAAAGGTAAAGGCCCGGTAGAGATTCGCACTTTCCGACTTTATCCTTCATCCCTCATCCTTTATCCTTTACGTTGGCTCCCGGCCCCGCACAAGGTTTGTGTTGTGAACCCGGCTAGGCGAGGAATCGAGCAACCGTAGCGATTACTACCTGTGTTGCGATCAGGTCTGGAGCCATCTTAGTGTGAAAAAAGCACCTGCGAACGCGGGTGCTTTTTGTGTGCGGATTAATCATTTTTAACGAAAGAAGTGTGAAAGATCTCTTTGACATCTCCTAATTCAAGTTCGACCAATGCCTCCGCGATTTGCCCGATCATCTCCACGTGGGTGCTAAGCCTATTATTCGGGGCACGAAGAACGAGAACGGCTATCCTTCTGCCATCCAAATTCTGTTGATTCTTGAGATTCGAGTCTGCGGTCAGCAGTACACTTAAGTGGTTTTTCGGCGGCGGTAAGTAGCGCCATTAAGGAGGTCGGCCCAACCCTGTTCTTGCGTGGTCGCGGTTTCGTATTCGGTCAGGTGCCGTTTCAGTCGTCGATCTAGGTTGTGATCGAGAAGGATCTTCCCGATGCTCCGACTTCCTTGATCAGAGAAGTTTCAGCCATTTCGAGCACCTGAATCGCCTGTTCCCGAGTTATCGGAGGAAAGCCTTCGAGAAAATCTTCGAGTGTATCACCACCTTCGAGGTAATCGAAAAGATTGCGGATCGGCACACGTGTTCCGGCGAAAACAGGTGTTCCGCTAACCTTTTCCGGATTGATCTCGATCACACCGTTCAACATATGAAAATTCTATCACAATCATTGATCTCCACCATCTATTCTCCCAACTTCCCCCAACCACCAATAAAATTCTCTTTCGCCATTCGCTCGTATTGTTTGCGGGCGGAGGATTCGGTTTCGGCGATGCGGATCTCGCGTTGGAGCGGGTCGACGCGGTTTGGGCTGAAATCAGTGAGATAGACGACGTACGCCGGAAACTCAGGCTTTTCTTCCTTGTTGGTCTTCCAGAGCAGGAGCTTTCGCACCATTAATTTGTCTTTCATCGTCTTGGTGTACACCTCGCGTTGAAGGATCTGGCTCGGGGCTGAGGTGGTGTCCTCCGCGCTTTTTTCCGCAGATGCGACCGGCGCGATGTCGGTCAGTTGGCTAATATTGACGTCCTCGATCGTCGCCTCTTTGTCATCGCGGATGCGGACGAATTGCGGCGAGATCACGCTCACGAGCGGCATTCTCGAGAGGGCGTTGTAACGTTTACCATCCCATTTGAGCACCATGCGATTCACCGGGCCACCGCGCGAACTTTCAGTGATCAGGTCTAGGCACGACAGCTCGATCACCGGGCCGGGCTTGATCATCTCGTATGCGACATAATCGTTATTGACGGCAACGTAGTCGGACGGCACGATGCGTTTTTTGAGATCGGCGGCAATGGTCTTTCGCTCTTCGTCCGTAAATCCGCCGCCAACCCGCGTCAGCTCGTGAAATGTCCCGTCATTTCGCATCACAGCGACCAACAGATCGTGCAGCAACCCTTTACGCTCGTCGCTACCTTCCGAATATCCAATGATCGCCGCATCAAGATTGTGCCGCAGCTTGATTTTGTACCAATTCGCCGTATCATGCTGTAAAACAAGCCCTTCCGAGCCTTTGTCGATGACCCAATCGGCAAGCAAAGTAAGTATCTCGTCGGTCTTCTTCGTCTGAACATGCTCCACCACCTGGACGAGCTTTCCCTTCGCGAACCACTTATCGAGCAGCCCAAAGGCCTTTTTCAAACTATCGATCTTCTCGCCGTCGTCTTCGACAACATCAAAAACCGCGAGCCCGAGGCGTTCCATATCGGCTTCGGATTTTGGATTTCGAAGCACGCTCACGACCTGATGGATCCGCAGGCCCTTGCTGTTCTCGGACTGAATGTAGAGTTCGCAGCCAAGCACACACGACTTGACCTTCGCCGTCTTGAGCAGCTTTTCGGCCTCCTCAAAACACGGCAGACCAATACGCACCGTGCCGCCGGGATTTACGGAGATCAGCTTTTCACCGTCAAAGAAAACAAGTGCGAATTCGCCGTCATATTTGCGCGTCGCAATATAACCACGCGAAGCCTGTATCCGCGCAATATCCTGCGCCGCAACCGCCCGCATCTTGCCGCTCAGCACACGTTTATAATCCTGCGCGCGAGCATGCAACGACGGGTCCGCCAGATGGATCGAGTCGCCGGTGAAATAATTGCCCTTCTTTTTCGTCAGGCGTGTTTTGTCGAAATCGAGATTCATCTAATAAATTCTTGGCGGCTCTTTGCGTTCTTCGCGAGCTTTGCGTATAAAAAACTCTCTTTCATACGCAAAGCACGCTAGGACCGCAAAGGAACGCCAAGAGATCCCTGTCATAACGACGGTCTTTTCAACTCCATATTCGACAATTGCAGCACCAGCAAATAGCTATCACCGTCGATCCGCCCTTCGAGAAAGGCGTTGTACGGTTTGGCTCCGCGGGTCATGATTATCGGCTGATCACCCTTATCGCCGCCGCGAAGCAGCATCAGGGAGTTTCGCTCGTGCAGTTCCTTCGCCATCTCGTACAAAAAGTCGTACGTCAGCCCGTTAACGTGTATCAACTGCCGCTTGTGCGTAAAAATGAACTTGTGAGCCGCCTCTTCTTTCTTGATGAACTTTCCGCTCCACCTGAGCGGAATGTCCGAATTAATATTCTGCGATTGCTTCTGCCGCTGCCGCCGTTCGCGAACCGTTTCGTCAGGATTCTTGAGCACTTCCCACTCGTCAACCAGATGAATGATGCCCTTTTTCGAAACATAAACCCGCGAAGTATCTGTCAGCGTCATCCCAAAATGCTCAAGATCGATCTCCGGATCGTCCTTCACCAACGCCTTGCCAACCGCGTTCAGATCTTTTTTCTTCTTTAACAAAGCCGCGAGATCGTGCTCGATATCGGTCTTCAAAAGCTTCTGCGTCCGCACGGGTTTCCCCTTAGGGTCGACAAACGCCACCTCACGCTTCGGCACGACAGCCTCAAAAGCAACGACCGCATCGCGGTTCTTCGTATTACTAATATTGATCGCCATAGCTAAGAGTTATTTAACGCAAAGTCGCAAAGGTGCAAAGACGCAAAGTAAAACAAATGTAGATGCACAATTCGCAACCGGACCTCTCTTCCCTTTGCGTCTTTGCCTCTTCGCGTCTTTGCGTTAAAACTTCCTAAAACAGATCGAAATCCAGATCATCACCCGAAATTTCCTCTTCCTCGATCGAATCCAGCCGTGCCGCTTGATTCAATTTTGAGTACTGAAACTTCGCCTGCTTCCCGATTATCATAAACGCCTCGCCGCCGTTGCCGATGACGAAAGCATTGTCGTATTCCGTGCCGCCGCGATAGCTGAAGGGAAAGCAATAGATCAGCCCGGACGCGAGGTGATCGAGTAAATAACCGATATCGCCTCCCTCAAACGGGTCGAGCACGTAAACCGATTTCACGAGTTGAGCGAGATAATCGTCAACGTCCGCGATCTCCAGATCGTTGCGCACCGAGAACGAAGATTCCACAACAGGCAGTTCCTCACCCTCGAGATTGACCGCTTTCAAAGTGTTTCGCTCGACCGAATTCCCTTTTTCATCGAGCGTCGCGAGAGCAGTTCCGCCCTTATCGAGCAGCGTCTTGCCATCCGCCGCGAGCACCAAAAGCTGCGCCGGATTGCCTTTCTCATCAAACGCCTCAATCTCGATCGAGCCATATATCTGCTCGCGGTCGATCTTGCGAAAGCTCACCGAAAATCGCTGCCCGTCGAGTGAAAGCACCAGCTCCTTAGCCATATCTGTATGATTCTATTGCATTTTGTTGCTGTGGAAAAGCAAATAGTTGATGTATTGGTTACAAGCAACCGGGCTTTCCCAAACCACTATTAACTAACAACTAACAAACTACTAACTGTTAGAAGAACTTTGTCTAACAGTTTATAGTTTTTCAGTTTGTAGTTCGTAGTTATCGGTGATAACGGCATTACCGGCGATTTGTTACGTTATCGGCATTAAGTGACATTAGCGGCAAATAGGTATTTACGGAGCTAGGTTTTCGTGTTATGTTCGCCATATGAAACCCTGTTCCACATGCAATACGCAGACGAAAACATTTGATCTTGGCATTCCGCCGCACGCCCACGACGAGAAACTCGAGTTCGTCGAACACGTTCTCGGCGTGCTGGTAGAGAGCCGCTACGGTAGTGACAACCCGTACACGCGGCTCGGCGAACGGGCGGTGACGACCAGCCACTCGCAGATGTTCGCGAACGTGCCGCTACTCACTGCCGCCGAGATCGAAGCACATCTTCGATTGCCGTTGGCTCCAGCCAACGGTAGGTGGCTGCTAAATCGATCGGGCTTTAGCCCAAAGGCCGCATGGGCTAAAGCCCGGAGACTTGGGAGGGCACTCGACCGTTGGCTAAAGCCAACGGCAATTCCCTTTGCTCGTGCAAGTTTCCCGCATGTGCAACCGGCCAACCTCGCTCGTGGCTCACCGATCATTCCTGGGACGTTCTTCTTCGCGTCTTCCTTTGCGGCCTTAGCGAACTTTGCGTGAAAAAATCTGGATTCTCACGCAGATCCCGCGAAGGACGCAAAGAAGACAAAAAATCCTGGGACGTGTGACCGACGCAGACAAAAATTGATCTGGATCTTTGAAAATTAAACCTTGGGACGTGCCAAATTCTACCCGAACAACGTCGGTCCATCCGACCGACGCATTAGTTCTACGAGGCCAAAATGTTCGTAGGCACGGCGGGTTGCGATGCGGCCGCGGGGGGTGCGGTTGAGGAAGCCGATCTGGAGCAGGTACGGTTCGATGATCTCTTCGATCGAGTCTTTTTCTTCGTGGATCGCGGCGGAGATGGTGCCGAGGCCGACCGGGCCGCCGTCGAATTTTTCGATGATGGTCTTGAGCAATTTCGCGTCCATCTCGTCGAGGCCAAAGCTGTCGACCTCCATCCGATCAAGCGCGTCGCAGGCGACATGTTCGGTAATGTGGCCCTCGTGATCCACCTCGGCAAAGTCTCGGACACGACGCAAAAGGCGGTTGACGATACGCGGAGTCCCGCGGCCACGCTTGGCGATCTCGTGCGAACCGTTTTCGTCGATAGCGACATCGAGAATACCGGCAGAGCGTTTGCAGATGGTTTGGAGATCATCAACGCCGTAGAAATCGAGATGAAAAATAATGCCAAAACGACCACGCAGCGGTGCGGTGATGAGACCCGGACGGGTCGTCGCACCGACCAGCGTAAACTTTGGCAGCTCGAGCTTTATCGACCTCGCCGCCGTGCCCTGGCCGATCATGATATCGAGATTGTAGTCTTCCATCGCCGGATAGAGAATTTCCTCGATAGCCGGATTGAGCCGATGGATCTCGTCGATAAAAAGTACATCGCCTTCTTCGAGCCCGGTCAAAATAGCGGCAAGATCACCGGCCTTTTCGATCACCGGACCCGACGTCGATTTGAGATTTGCTCCCATCTCGTTGGCGACAATATTCGAAAGCGTCGTCTTCCCGACTCCCGGCGGACCCGTCAGCAAAATGTGATCAAGAGCCTCGCGACGCTTCAAGGCGGCCTTCATAAAGACACGCAAATTCTCTTTCACCTTCGGCTGGCCGATGTACTCAGCAAGCTGCTCCGGACGCAAAGTCGCCTCGAACCGACTCTCGTCAGGCGAGAGATCTTCGTCTCTTATATTTATCGCCGCGGCATTGGTCATAAATGCTCAAGACTAATTCTAACAGGATGTACAGGATAAACAGGATTTTCGCTCCTTCTTCCTAATCCTGCCTATCCTGTCCATCCTGTTTGAATTCCGTCCGTCAAAATAATAGCCCTTTGTTCCACAACGCCAAAATATCCATCGAGAATGCCACCGCACAATGCAGCACCAGCCCGAGCCAGATGGTGCCGTTTTTGTAGCTGATCCAGCCGAGGAAAATGCCGGCGACGATGGCGGCGAAGGTTTCGGGCATGGGCTTTTGGAAATGGATCATCGTGTACGGCACGGTCATCGCGAAGATCGAATAGAATCCCAGGGACGGTTTCAGGCTATGAACGAGAAACCCGCGAAAAAAGAACTCTAGCCCGAAAAACTGTGCGAAATAGACGAGTTCCCAGATCAAAAGCGTCCACGTCAGATACGGCGAGCCGTCGTAAACCTTGAGAAACGGATACTTCGACGAAAAACCATCCGTCAGCGACATCAGATAAACGAGCGGCAGCATGAACGCGATACATACGACCAGCAATTTCAAAAACCCGGGCTCGACCTTGTTAGCTAACCCGATCTCGCTCAGCTTTCGCTTTTGCACAAACTTCACGAACAAAGCGGGAATAACGAAATAAAATGTCACCGAAACAAACACCCACCAGACCAATGCGTACAAATTATTCGCCGTCGAATTCGCCGCCTCATCACCGACATACGCCCAAGGCGTTTTTGCGAGGATCGCCTGGAGATATTTCGGATCTTTAAGATACGTGATGCAAGTCAACCCGACCGCTGCATAAACAAACGCAAAAACGGCCCGGCGGTCGAGGGTGGAGAAGTCAGCTTTGATCTGGATAATGATCTGAAACATGCAATGCGGAAACGAAAAAGAAATTCAAACAGGATGAACAGGATAGACAGGATTCAGACCGGTTGCCGCTCAACAAAATATCCTGTCTATCCTGTTCATCCTGTTGAAATTTCCTCTGCGGCCCACTGCTATTTCGCCAAAACCTGCAACGCCCGACGCAAGAGCTTCTGCACAGAGATCTC
>JANNWQ010000233.1:0-17811 GCA_031408595.1 Acidobacteriota bacterium
AAACTCCTGCACATCCTCGACCGATGCCGCGTCCAGATGATCCATCGAACCGATCGTCGAGTGCGAATTGGCAAAATTCTTATAGATCATCTCATTGATCAGATCGAATATCTGCCCGTACGGCTGGTTGTCGTACCGCAAGCGCTTCTCTTCCTTTACCGCCTCGCGTTGGTTATCGAGATTCTCCTGCGTCACCGCCAGCGAACGCATTCTGTCGGACTCAAGCCACAGACCGAGCGGCAATTGATCCGCCGGCAGCGTCTCGTAATAATTCGTACGCTCGCTCGACGTGGTGCCGTTCATCGTGCCGCCGGCTTTCATTATGTGCTGAAAATGCCCGGCCTTTGGCACGTTTTCCGAGCCCTGGAACATCATGTGCTCGAATAAATGTGCAAACCCCGTGCGGTCGTCACGTTCGTTTCGCGAACCGACATTGTAATAGACGGCGAGCGATACAACCGGGATCGCACTATCCGGATTTAGCACGACGCGGAGGCCGTTTGAAAGTGAGTATTCGTCGATGACGAGCGGCGGTAATTTGAAAGTTTCTGACATAATTCGCTGTAAACAATGAGAACACTTCGGCGCTCAAAAATCAAAAATGGACGTTTTCCCTTAATTTCACATCGTTTCTCTGGAATTAATTCCCGTTTCGATATATAAAGTAGGCATACCAAATGTATGATCGGCGGTTACCTGAGTGCCGTCAGGGCCGCCGATCTTTTTCGTGACCTCTGCCGACCCCGGCCTTGAGGAGCGGGGAGAGTCTATTTTATGAGCCGGTTGTCTTTGGCGTTTGCTATAGCTTTGTCCGTTTCTACTGCGAGTTTTCCCGTCGCGGCTCAGACAAAGGCTCCTCTCGACCCGCAATCCGACCCCTTCGTCTTAAAACCCGGAAGCACATTCTCAGCGGCTGGTAGTTCGACAACAACAACCGTCGACAAAGACCTTTTCGACTGGCCTCAGCGCCCCTCACGCATTGCCGGCGAGCTGCTCGAAGCCCAAAAACTGATCAACGAAAATTATCTCGACGCCAAAAAGCTCAGATCAGGCGACATGACCAAGTCTGCCGTCGCGGGAATGCTGCAGATCCTCGATCCGCACTCAAATTTCTATGACCCGCTAGAATGGAAAGACCTGCTCGACGAACAACGCAGCGGCTACACCGGCATCGGTGCGACCATCTCGACATTTGCCCGCGACGGACAGATAAGTACGTACGTGATATCGACATGGCCCGCTTCGCCCGCAGCACAAGCGGGATTGAAGTTTGGCGACCGTGTAGTTGCGATCAATGGCGAGCAAATGTCTGAGAAGGACATCGACTTCGTCCGCGATAAAATCCGTGGCCCGCTGGGCACATCGTTTCGAATGATGGTCGAACGCGCCGCTACAAACCGTATAGAGACACTCGAGATCAAACGCAATCGAGTTCCCCAGCCATCGATCCCGGATGCTTACCTTCTGCGTCCCGGCATCGGCTATATCGAGCTTTCGGAAGGATTCAATTACACGACCGACGACGAATTTCAAACGGCGATGCGTACGCTGAAGGCTCAAGGAATGAAATCGCTCGTCCTCGACCTACGCGGGAACGGCGGTGGCATCGTCGATCAGGCGGTCAAAGTAGCCGAAAGATTCTTGCCTGCCGGACGACTTATCCTGACGCAGCGTGGACGCTCGCGCATCGACAACAGAGTTTGGAAATCGACAAATACTAATGCGGAGCAAATGCCACTCGTTGTGTTAGTCAATGAGGATACGGCATCAGCCTCTGAGATCGTTGCCGGAGCGTTTCAGGACGACGATCGCGCGATCATTGTCGGCGAAAAAACTTTTGGCAAAGGCTTGGTTCAAAGTGTGATCGACTTACCTGGCAAGTCAGGTCTGACGCTCACAACGGCGAGATACCTGACGCCTTCGGGTCGCTCGATCCAACGCGATTACACCAATTTGGATCTCTACGATTACTTCAACCATAAGACCTCCGAGCCCAAGATCGGCCGTGCGTTTTTCGAAGCTCGTACCGTAACCGATCGAAAGGTCTTCGGCGGCGACGGCGTTCAGCCGGACGAGATTGTCGCCCCCGACAAACTCACAAACCGCCGCATCGCACTGATCGACCCGATCTTCCAATTCGCCCGCGAGGTCGTCAGCGGCCGTGTTGCCGGTCTTGAAGATAGCCGCATACGTTCCGCGACATTCGGATCCAGAGTTACGACATCCGATTTTCCGCCTACTGAAAGGCTGATGTCCGAATTCAATGCCTTTGCCCAACGTTCCGCAAAGGTACCACCATCAACGCTCGATGCCGAGGCTTCATATATTAAGCTCCGGCTTCGTTATTACATCGTCATGGCCTCATTCGGAGCGATCTCAGCCAATCAGGTGCTCAACGAAGACGACCCGCAAGTCGCCAAAGCCGTCGAAGCCCTTCCCCGTTCAGCTCAGCTTGCTCAGCAGGCAGTGAAGGCTCGGCAGACCAAAATAAGATAAGAAAACTCCGCAGTCCATAGGACTGCGGAGTACCAACAAGTCTAACAAAGTACTGTCTTTAGAACTTGAGTTTGAGTGCAAACTGGATCACGCGGGCCGATTCACCCGTCTGAATGATCGTCTGTGTCGATGGCGGTGCGACCGCCGTGCAACACGTTTGACCAAAGAGAGTGGATTGGATGCTTGGTGAACCAACCGACGCGTCTCGCGGATTATCAAAGTTTGCGTGGTTAAAAGCATTGAATAGTTCAGTGCGGAAATCGATCTTAAACCGTTCGCTGATGGAGAACTGCTTAATGATCCCGAAATCGATGTTGTAATAGCTCGGAGCAATAAAGATATTGCGTCCCGCTCCATTACCACCCGGCAAAGGAACTGCGAATCCAGCGGTATTTGCGAACACGACCGGGCCGGCAATCGACGGATTATACTGCAAGCTAGCACGTACCGTTGGATCAGTAATGGCGGCGCGCGACTCGTGGCCACCGTTCGAGGTCCTAAAACCGCTGCGGACGCTAAAAGGTTCGCCAGTCATGAATGTCTGGATCGAGTTGATGGTCCAGCCTCCGACAAAATGATTCGCCCATCCCGGTACGTCGCCCAAGAAACTTCGTCCCCTGCCGACGGGCAATTCCCAGACGGTTGTGAGATTAAACACGTGGGTCCGATCGAAATCGGAGCGGGCCCACTCATCAGCCAGATTCCGCATGTCGGTCGGCGTCCTTGAGTTTGTCGTCGAGAGCCCTCCTCCAGAAGCCGCTCCGACCGGATCAACCGATTGGTTATCCATCGACTTGGCCCATGTATAGGTCGCTCCCATGCCAAAACCCTGAGCGAACCTCCGCCGAAGCGAAAATTGAGCAGAGTGGTAGGCCGAATCACCAGCGTTATCGAGATAGGTAATCGTGCTGAACTGCTGATTTGGTCGCAGCCTGAAGAACAATGAGTTGTTCTCGACTCGATCTGCAAATGCGCCAAGTGCGTTTGCAGCGACAAAGGTGGTCGAACCAATCGTAACGCCGGGACTGATCTCATTGATCGCCGCCGTAGCATTTACGATTGAGGCTGTTATTCCCGTTCCAGCGGCCAGAAGGGGAATAACCGTAATCGGACTCGTACAGGTTCCACCAGTCACCAGCGGGCCTGTCCCGGCCGGAAGACAACCGTTACGCATGTTTTGCTGCATCAACAGATACGACGGCAAAATAGACGTTGGATCCGTTTGATTCCGGTTACCCGCGTAATACAGGCGTGTACCGCGGCGACCAACGTAGGCCATCTGTGCGACCATATTCCCCGGCAATTCACGCTGCCAGCTAAGGCTCCATTGATGGACATTTGGTATCTTCATCTCCGGGGCAAATAGTGTTATGCCAGGCGAATTCGTTAGGAATTGAGCAAGAGGCGTGAGGTATGTTGATGGTCTTAGGGTAGGTGACGCCAAAAACTGGGGGAAACCACCCCCAAGAGTCTGTGTGACCGGCGCCGCAGTACAACCAGCTGTAGTAGTCGTTGTTGGAAGCGTGCCAGGAGGAGACCCCGCCGGCGGATTCACGATCGTGGAGGAACAAAGCTGCGTCAAACCCGGGATTCTACTCGCTGCTGACGTGACCTGAAATGTTGAGATCGGATCAAAGGCAATTCGATAGCCTAAACGGATCGCGCTCTTGCCATTCTCACCGAACAGAGACTTCAAGGCTCCCGACTTGTAGTCCGGCCCCCATACAAAGCCGAGGCTCGGACCAAGGCTCTTCCATTTGTCGATCTTGTACCAACCATCAGCCGGGGCAAATGTAACAGGTCCCGCAAAAACAGGAGTCGTTGGAAGAAATGTTCCCCCATCTGTACTGGCGGCAGGGTTGATCTCCCAGCGAAGTCCGAGGTTCAGGGTAATATTTGATTTCACCTTCCACTCGTCCTGAGCGTAAAAGTTATACTGGTTCGCCGTGGTGAGGCCGTTAAACAGATTTGCCTTGTTATCCGTCAGATACGGAAGAAACACGTCATTGGCGAAATCGGCGACGAACGTCTGTTGAATTCTTGCAACCTGCCCTACCAGATTTCCAATGTGATTCTGGAGATTAGTATTGTCGGTGCTGTTGATATTCGCTGCGGCCGCGAACGCAGGGAAGATTCCTCGAGTCGCAGTACTCATCGAGATCGTCGGTCCGCCGAGGCTACGACGATCGGTGTGACGATAGAATCTAAGATTTAACCCTAACCCGATAACGTGATTGCCCTTGACGATGCTCAAATTATCGATGAACTGTGGTGTAAAGATCTCTCGCTGAGTGCGAGCGGTATTGATATACGGCTCAGTGATCAGGTTGTAATCAACGGACTGGACACCGGGAAAAGCAGGATTTGCCTCTCCCTGAGTGAAGAGAAAATTAAACTTGGAATAGCCGAAGCGGAAGTCGTTAGTGACATACGACGAAATATTTCGACGCCATCCGGCTACAAAATTTGAGGTCTTTCTGTACACCTCACCAAGAGGAGGAAAGCCCGGGAAAATTTGCGGCCGGCCGTTGAGCGGATCACCTTTTAACGTATTGTAATCCGAGTAAAGATAGCGTCCGAAAAGGCTGTTGTCGCCATTAAAATTATGATCGATTCGCAGTTGGTATGCCGGTCCGCGGATCGAGGTCGGCGGATTCCACAGATACGCTGCCGTATTTAGACCATCGCCAAAAGCAAAAGCATTTGGAGCAGGGAGCGTATTAAGATAGGTCCCAACCGATGCATCAAGGATCGTACCGGCAGGCAGATTGCCGCCGACGCTATAGGTCCTTACGCAGCGGATCGAAGTCGGGGTTGCGCACAGAGCGACACCCAGATCGGCCCGCAACTCGCCTGTGCTTGAATTCACCAGTAACGGAGAGTTACGCGTGATGGTGGTAGTACCAATTACCAAAGGATTTGCCGGATCGGGTACCCAATAGCGGAAGATTCCTGACCGTGCCGTGGTTGTATAAACCGACGGTACGCCAAATGTTTGATCGATCGGCTGACTAAAGTCAACCCGATTCTGCTGCCAACTGCCGAAAAAGAAAGTCTTATTCTTAATTATCGCTCCGCCCGCCTCGACACCAAATTGATAAAGTTTTGTCTCGCGTTTTGGGAGCTTTTGAGCGTTTGCGAACCATTCCTTCGAGTTGAATTTGTCATCGCGGTTGTAAACAAAAGCCGTCCCGCGGAATCGGTTCGTTCCCGATTTCGTCGAAAGGCCGATCGAAGCTCCACTGTTGCGACCTTCCTCAGCCGTAGCGTTGTTCGTCGTAACCTTAAACTCCTGAACGTTGTCAGGGTTGAGCCGATAAAGATTCGACACCGGATTCGGCACCGACGACTCATTGGCGTCTATGCCGTCGATCGTGACGTTAAATGCACGGTCACGTGATCCATTGATGTGAACGCCCGATCCGGCGGCGCCAGCTGAACGCTGCACGACACCAGGCTCAAGCAGAACAAGCGTCAACGGATTTCGTCCATTTAGGGGAAGCGTCTCGATCGTCCTCTGATCAACCACATTGCCAATAGTCGCCGTGTTCGGCTGAACCGCAATACCGTCAGCCTGGACCGTAACGGTTTCGGACACATTACCAACCTGAAGTACGATGTCCACACTTGATGGGGTATCGACCTGGACGATGTTATTGGTGCGAACATTCTTCTTAAAGCCGGATTGTTCGACCGTCACCGTGTATTTCCCTGGCATGATCGAGGCGAATGAATAGATACCACCGGATGTCGTTACCTGAGTAACGGAAACTCCGGTTGCCTCATTTGTCGCGGTCACTTTCGCTCCCTCGAGCGAAGCACCATTTGAATCCGTCACAACACCGGTCAACCTTGACGTGCCGCTCTGGGCAAACGCCATACACGCTAGAAAAACAATTGAAACCAGAACAACTAAAATGCGAGAACTAAACTTAACCACAGTAGTTTCCTCCAAGATATATTCGATTAGAAAAGCCGAAAAAGCAGTTTACAGCGTAGGTACGCGACCACGAACACTCCCTTAATGAGAACTGGAAAATATGACCTAAAACAAGTGTTGTTCACTCGCGTGACGTCCATCCCCCCTCAATTACTTATCGAAAGGTCAAATAGCATAAGGAATTCTGTTGCAATATAACACAGATTTACAAAAGTGTTAACAGCAAACAGGCTATTTATCTAATTTTTCTGATTATTTCTTGAACTGTAGGACAAGGCCTTTGGCACCGACGGCCCAGCCGTATTTTTTGTCCATGTAAAGGCCGTAGATTCGGTTGTTTGTGTTGCTTTCCTGGCGGACCCAGGTTTTGCCAGTGTCGGCTGATCTGAGGATGTTGCCGCCGTAACCGACGATCCAGCCGTTCTTGTCATCGGCAAAATCGACGCGCATGAGCGTCTCGCGAAAATTCGATTCGACCTTTTCCCAGTTTGCACCGCCATTTTCAGTGCGTAGGATGGTGCCGCCCTTGCCAACGGCATAACCATCCGTCTTGTCGCGAAAATCGACATTATAGAGAGGGTTAGCAGTTGCAGAAATTTGCTTACGCCAGGTATTGCCTTCGTCGGTTGTGGCCAGGATCACGCCTTCATCGCCGACGATCCAGCCGTGCGAGTTGCCGTCAAAATCGAGATGAAACAGCTCGGTCTTAGCTGGAACACTCAGACGCCGCCATGTTTCGCCGCCGTCCTCGGTTCGCATCAATAGCGAATCTACAACGACCTCTTCGTCGCCACTTTTCTTGAGGACCGAGCCAATTACGTAGCCGCGTTTCTTATCCGAGAAACGGATACTCAAAAACTCAGGCCGTCCCGAGCCAAAATCGCTTGAGCGATAGATCCGCGTTTCCTGCCAGCTTTTCCCCGCATCGCGGGTGATGAACATCTTTCGTCCGGCGACAAGGTAGCCGTTGTCGTCGTTGCGAAAGTATATCTCGCTGATGTCCTCGGTGGTATTCAGTTGGTACGGTGTCCACGTGCGGCCGCTGTCGTTGGTCGACGCGAGAAAGCCATTGTCTCCGGCTATCCAACCACGTTCAGAGGATGTAAAATGAACGGCAATAAGATCGCCCTGAACATTAGTAGGCTGAAGTATCCAGCCCGCCTGTCCAAAAGCAAAAACGCCGCATGCGAGCGTAAGCACAGTGAGAAGTATCGCTTGTCTCAAATCATCCTCCAGTCAGAACCACCTGCGGTTGCGGGTGGTTGAACGCAACTTAATCCACACCAAAAAGGCGATCTTCAACGTCCAGAATATATCTTAGACGTTCAAAAATCACCTTTTCGGATGTTAAATACAGCTTTCCGGTTTCCCGCTATTTCGTAATGCGATAAACCTTGCCCTTCCAAACGACGACAACCTGATCACCGAGCGACAGATAAGGGGCGAGCGAAGGCTCGTTCGTGATCAGACGGAAATACTCATCAGTCGCGAATTTGATCGAGGTCTCCGTGAGCTTCGCGGTTTCTGAGAAATCCGAATCGACCCAAACGCCGTTTTGATTGATGAAATTCTTATTCGCCACGAACTGATTGTTAACCGAATTCCTGACAATGATCTGTTCGCTCTCCTCTTTACGTTCATCCGCAGCAACGCTCGCGTTCGACTGCATCGTGTTTTGCTGAATGCTCATCCGGACCGCTCCGGCTCCGCTCTTTTCACGCATTGCCTTCGCAGGAGCAGCAGCCGAAACAGAGTCGAGCGACATTCCCGCACGCATATTCGCCATCGAGCCATCTGTCGCAAGATACGAGGTGTAAGGCGTCACGAGGCCATAGCGGGTGCCGAGTTCGACGACTTCCTCACGAGTTTCTTTCGATTCGCCGTTTGCACGGATCTGTTCGAGCAGCCACCCGACACGGCGGCTCGCCCATAGACGCGGCAGGAAATTATTGTCTTCATTTCGCACCGGAAAATCGAGATCGTTGTAGGTAAAGCTACGGCTTTCCTTGCCCGCCTTTCCGGTCAAACGCAGCGTGATGTTCTTGAGGTCATTAGTATTTTTGTACCGCCCAATGATCGTCATCTGCATACCTTTGAACAGATCCGTCAGCTTTCGCGGATATGTATAATCAGTTAGCACCGGTCCAAAATCAAGTTCTAGATCAGCAAGGACGGGCGAGCTGACGCGAGAGAAAAAGTTGGAAACTTTGATCTCAAGATCTTCTTTCGGCTGCACGTAATCCGAGATTCCCGAGTTCTCCGACCCGATCCGATCCAGCAGCGTCGTGTTGACATCGTACCCAAATCCAAACGGGAAAATTCTAACATCGACATTCTTCGTCGCCTTGAGATTATTGATTATCTTCTCGACATTCTGCTCACCAACCGTCGGATTGCCGTCGGTCATAAAGACGAGCATCTTCGGCCGATCGCCCTTTTCAAACTGTTTTAGCGAAGCGATCAGCGAATCATTGATATTCGTGCCACCGGTGGGCTGAAGTTTATTTACGAATTCCTCACCGCGCTTTTTGCCCTCGGCATTCGCGCTGATCAACCCGCGTTCCATCAAGTGTTCTTCGCCGGCAAAATTAATGATATTGAACCGATCACCATCTCGTAGCGTCCTCACACCAAACAGCAAGGCCTTGCGAGCCTTTTCCATTTTGCCTTCCTCGGCCATGGAACCACTTGTGTCGAGCACGAAAACGATGTCCTTGCTGACCAGCTCTTTCTCCGAGATATTCTCCTTCGGCGAAAGCATTAACAGAAAATAGCCGTCCTTTCCCGGTTCCCGATAGGTCACGAGCGACATCCCAAAATCGCCGTTCGAGAGACCGTAGAAAAGCTGAAAATCGGTATCGTTGCTCTTCGTTTCAAACGAAATATTCGCCGTCGTCTCGCCCTTTCGCTTCACCTCGATCGAGTGTGTCGGCGAGTAAACATTCCGCAATGCTTCCTTGCCAATGATCTCGACCGTCCCCGAGATCGTCCCAAACTGCTGCTTCGGCATCTTGCCGCGATTAATGTCACCGATCATTGGTGTGGGCCGCGACCACACATTCCGGCCGGTTCCCAGCGGATATCGATACGCGACCGTACCGGACTCGGCCTTTAGAACCTCGGTATATGTCATCTCAAGTTTCTTGTCCGAATTCGGCGGGATCGGAAAGATCGATGCCTGAAAAAGGTCTTTTCCGGCATATTCGAGCAAACCAGGATCTCGTTGGCGACGAACGATCTCGTCGTAAATTCGCCTCGCCTCCTCACGCGAACGGACTTCGCCGACGAGCTTCTTGCCGTTTTCCCAGATCGCAAATTCCACGATTGACGCGGTCTCAGGTATCGGGAAAAAGTAAGTTCCCTCAAGCGTGTACTGCGTATCATTACGAAATACCTGCTCGACATGCGTCGTCGCGACCTGGCCGTTGATCTTGGTCGTAAGCGTGATCGACTTGACCGGCAAAGCGTTCGGCAGCGGCTGCGGCATCGGCCGCGGCACAGGCCGGCACGGCCGAATATCACAGATTATCGGCACAATAATGCCCTGCGCATTAACTGACACGGAAGAAAAAAGCGCAGCCACGGCCGCGCCAAATACGATTGCGATCGATCTAAACGTCATAAATACATCTCCGGAAAATCTGGGTTAACGCCCAACAGCGTTTTGTTTGACGTTTAAAGGAACGCTTGAGGTTGTAAGGTCTTGCAGGAAAACTTCGAAAAGATAACTGTTATCTACCAACAAAAAAACTACTAACTGTTAGAAAAAGACCCTTTCACTAACAGTTAGTAGTTTTTTAGTTGGAAGTTAATAGTTAGGATCCTTTTAGATCGGATCGCGAAAATCCGGTTCGTCTTTCAGGAATGAATCGGTGATATCCTTTTCAAGCTTTACCCTTAGTAGTTCGACCATTTGTTCGGCTCTCGTAAAGTTCAAATTGAGGCTCGCACGCGAAGACTGGATCTCCATGAGCAGAGCATTTAGGTTCGCTTTTTCGGCGTTCAGGCTTTTGCGGCGGTTGTCGCGGATGTCCTCGGGCTTCATCGAACCGGCAAGCTGTAATGCCCGTTCAATAATTTCCGGGCGGCTTTCAAATTCCAGTTGATCGAGCCGAGACCGGACCGAATTCTCTTTCTCGATCATTTCGAAAAGCTGTTTTCTAAGCGACTCGCTACGCTGTTCGGCACGCGTGAGAATGTCAAGATTGAGCAGTAAACGCTTTTGCTTTTCATCGTAGGTGCTCTGCTGACCGGCCTCGAGTTTCTTGATCCGCTCAGTAAGTTCGGCGACACCGGGAGAACTGATAGGTTTCTCAACGACTTTCTCAGGCGTTTTCGCGACGATAGGCGTTTCAACAAAATCGATATCGCGACTGATGACCTCGGCCGTATTAGAAGTCGGCGGCGGGGTCGCGAGTGGTTTGGCCTTGGTTTTCGTGGCCTGAGCAGTTGCAAAAGACGACGATACTCCGAGGATCGCCGTAAAAACAGTAAGTCTAATTACCCTTTTCATCACTTTTTCTTCTTATCCGGTATAAAATCGCCTCTCACCAATTCGACCGCATTCTTTGCGAGCCCGACGAACGGGATAGCGTCGATGCCGGAATTGATAATGCCGTTAACGACACCCTTGTTCTTGATATCGCTACCGACCAGAACGACCGCCACAACCGTGCCACCGAAAGGTATCGTTTTCGCCACACGTTTTGCGACCTGCCACCCGCCGGCGTGAAGCACTTTTCTTTTCAAACTTGGCTTGTCGTCCATCATTTTCAGTCTATACTTGCTTTACTTTGATGACAACAGGCATACTTTTCTTTGCACGAAAAATGGCCGTAAAAGTTTCATTTTCGGTAACTTATGCCACTTGAGATCAACAAAATATCGAGGCGTTTTGGTAACAAATGGGCACTTAGGGACGTGTCGTTCGAGGTGTCGGACGGCAGCGTCGTCGGTATTTTCGGAGCGTCCGGCTCGGGCAAATCGACGTTGCTGAACATTATCGCCGGTACGATCAAATCGAGCGGCGGCTCGGTCATTGTTGACGATGTTGATATTACCACGCAAAAGCCAAAGGATCGCGGCATCGCTCTCCACATTGGGCACGGCGAGGGCGGGCTCAAGGGTTTGCTGGACGGCGTTTTTGCCAAAGGTGCGGGCGGGGAGATCCAGCTGTCGAGATTTGAAAAGACATCTACTGACACACGAAAGATCTGGCTACTCGACGAACCGTTTAGCGAGATGGACGCCGACCAGCGGGAACGCTGTTTCGCCGACATTCGAAAGGCAGCTCAAACAACCGGACGAACGATTTTCTTCGCGTCGAGCGACTTCCAGCAGATCATCGAACTGACCGACGAGGTCGCCGTCATCGACGAAGGTGAGATCGTCCAGACCGGTACGCCGCAGGAGATCTATGAAGAGCCGGGATCGGTTAAAATAGCCCGTGCGACCGGCGACAACAACCTCATCGCCGCCCGGCGGCTGTCGTCATCAGACGATCAGGTGCCGGAGTTCTACACGATCGACGGAGCACATCGGATCTTCGCCCAGCCCGTCGAAAAAGGACGCCTCGGAGCTATAAATCAAAACGTCACACTCGCGATTCGCCCTGAACAGATCGCAATGTCCATGGGAGCGTCATTCCCCGAAGACAACCTCCTAAAAGGCGTCGTCACCGCCATCAAGTTTCGCGGCTCAAGCACGCTCATCGAATTCGACGCCGGTGGACTTACTCTCGAAACCCGCGTTTTCAAAGTCGTCGGCCTAAAGATAGGCGACGAATGCATGCTCGGCCTGCCACCGCATAGGATCATTGTTTTGAGAAGTTGAGATCCCGTCCTGGCACTGCGAAAGGTCACCCCCCACCTTTCCGCAGCCATTTCGTCGACCAAATTTTGACAAAAAATCAGACCTTTTTTGTGATAAAATAGAGTTATGAAAAGTTACGTTGCACAGTTTCAGTTGATTCTAGAAATGCAGCGATTTGCTGAACGAGCCTTTGTCCATAAGCTGAAAAAGAAGCGGCCTGAGATCACGCCCAACGAACTTCGACAAGAGATCGATAATTGGTACACGGATCGTCCCGCTGCACCGTTTGGCGACGGAGTCGGTCGCGTTGGCGACCCTTCGCGCTTTCGATTGACGACCTAACCATATAGAACATCTAGAGTTACACTACCCAAGAATAATTCGGAACCTCCAAGATCTGGGGGCAAAATTTGCCATTATTGGAGGTGTTGCGGTTTCGATTCGCACGATTGAACGCTTCACGAAGGATTTGGACATTGCGATCGCGGTTGAGTCAGACGGTGAAGCAGAGGGTATCGTTCACTCGTTGTCGCGACTAGGCTACTTTGTCGATACGCTCATTGAGCAGGACGAGGCGAACCGGCTCGCGACTGTTCGATTTAGCATTCCCGGCCCGCCAAAGATTCTTCTCGACCTACTGTTTGCTTCGTCCGGAATCGAGCCCGAGATCGTGGCCGCAGCTGAGGAGGCGGAAATGTTTCCCGCCATGTATGGTCTTGTTGCGACAATACCGTCGCTTATCGCTCTAAAGGTACTTTCAGCCGACAGTACGCGGCGCTTGCAAGATATCATCGACATCCAAAACCTGTTAAAAGAAGCTTCGCCCCAAGACCTCATCGAAGCCCGCCATCTGCTCGAGCTCATAACCGAGCGGGGTTTCAATCGAAATAAAGACCTACAGAAAGACCTTGATGGCTACATCGAGCAGTTTAAGGACTAGGTTGAACCGACGACGTCCGGCGACAGTGAACTAGTTCACAAAAAGGATTACTGCAAATACAACGACAAGATCATCTGCACACGCCGATTCTTCGCACGATTGGCGGCGGTTGTATTCGGAAATGCTGGCAGCGAAGAACCTAGGCCTTTGGCGACGATGCGGCCTTCATCAACGCCCATCCCGGCGAGCTTTTCAGCGACGAGGTACGCTCGTTTCTCGGTCATCGATTGATTAGCGGTCGCGTCCCCGGCATTGTCGGTATGCGACTCCACGGTGATGCGATAGCTCGGGTTGCTGGCGAGCAGATCACCGAGATTGGTAAGTTTGCCGTCTGCAGCATTTATGAGAGTGCTCGCCCGCGTGGTTGTCCACCAGTTCTCCGGAACCGTTAGAACGATGCCACGATCGGTTTTGGTAACCGTGCCAAAGGCTTTCAGCGAATTGATAAGCCCTGGCTCAGCGGCACGGATCTCAGCTTCCCTTGCAGCTTTGTCATTGATCACCTGGTTTGCCTTACGCTCGTTCTCGGCTGCTGCCACGGCGGCCGCGAGCTTTGCGTTAGCCGTTTCGGCCTCGACCTTTGAGCGGCCAAGCTCTTCACGAAGACGGCCATTCTCATCGCGGAGTTCGCGTAGCTGCGACGAATAATTCAGAGCATCACGCTCGGCAAGCTCGCGATTCCGGGTCTCTCGTGCAAGCTCATCTCTGAGGTCAGCTACCTGAGACTGGGCATCGGTAACCTTATTTTCAGCCGCACGAATCTCGGAATCGGTCCTTATCTGCTCATTACGCTTTTCGCGGGCCGACTTGCGTTGCTGTGCCATCGACTCAGCTTTGAGCGAAGCTTCGATCGATCGCCTCGCAGCGATGTCAACCGAATCGGGATCTCGGCCCACCTGCCATGAATTGTTCGCGTTCTGCAAGAGCGTTTCCGCCTCAGCAAGTTCGGTAGCAGCATCTCGCTCCGCACCGGCAAAACGCGCCAGGGCAACCGCCTGCTTTGCCTGCAATATCGCCGACGGCGTCTTTGCATAATCCGTCTCAGCTATCTCAGGGGTTCGCGGATCGCGGAAAAAATCGCTTGAGTTGCCAAAGTATGAGATCGATGGCAAGGTCGAGATCCGTTGCCCGTTCTGGCCGATCGGATACAGATTTTCGAGCATTATCGCCTGACTCGGCCGAGTGACCATGAAGTGCGGTTCCGCCGTGATAATGATGGCGAACGTTTGGAGCGACGTCGTAACGGCAAGTTTTGAGTCGATGAAGAACAAACCGCTGCGTTTGATCTCACCGAGATTATCGGCCTGACCAGTTGGCGAAATAGCCCAAACCACATACGTCGCATATCCCGCACCTAATTCGAACGGCCGCGGCATTTTGTCGACCGAGAGCTCGATCCTCGTGCCGCTACGCGACGTGCGTTTTACCGTTGCCTCACCCTTCATTCGCGGAAATCGCGTCGTCCCGCGAAACTGCACTTTGACAGTATCGTCGAGCGGATAGGTGATCGCAGTCGTCTTACGTGCAACATCGACCTGCCCAAAGGTCGAAAGGCAAAAAGCGAGTGATACCAGACAAACAGCCGCCAATTTCGTTAGATTCGGATTTTTCATAGACCTCTCCCCGGCACGGAAATTCCCTTGAACAAAAGATGCCACAGATGATTTGAAAGTTGCAAACCTTCGTTCTTGGACACGACAAAGCCAAGTGAAGTATATTCAAACATTTACGGTTCGCCGTTTGCCAAACCGCATGAACGATCTCAAACGACTGCTTAAATACGTGCGTCCATATTGGGCAACGTTTGTTTTTGCGCTCATTGCGATGGTGCTGGTTGCGGTATTTGAGACTGCAACAGGTTTTCTTTTAGTTCCGCTGCTTGACCAATTCTCACCGATTCCAGCCACCGAATCGAAAACGGGATTCGACCTCAACAGTCTCATCCCGCGTGACGATTGGTTCAAAGCCTGGATCGTGATTTCGCTATTGCTGGTCGGATTTACTATCGCCAAGGGCATTGCCGAGTATTTCTCATCGTTTCTGATGGCAAAGATCGGCCAGTCGGTCGTCCTAAAACTGAGAGGCGAACTGTATTCGCACCTGTTGAATCAATCCACGGTTTTCTTCGAGGGTCACAGAACGAATTTCCTCGTTTCGCGTCTCGTCGTGAGCTGCTCGGCAATTGAACTAGCCGTTTCGTCTAATCTCCGCGACGTGCTGCGTGAGTCTTTCATGTTGGTGTTCTTTCTCGGTGCGGCGTTCTACTTCAATTGGAGACTGACGCTCGGTGCACTGATCATAGCTCCGATCATCGCGTTCCTAACCTCTAACTTCAGCCGGAAAATGCGAAAGCTCGCCGATGTTTCATTAGAAGGCAATAAACGGCTGAGCGACACGGCGCAGGAGACAATTTCGAATCAGGTCATCGTCAAAGCGTATGGCTCGGAACAGCGAGAGGGCAAGCGTTTCATGGATGTCGCGGGCTTGATCGCAAGGGCAAACCTTCGTTCGGCCGGGATCGCGGCGATCTCGCCGCCGTCGATCGAACTCGTTGGAATGATTGCCGCAGTGGTACTATTCTTTTTCGGATTGCGTGAGATCAATGCAGGACGAATGGAGGGAACACAGTTTTTTACGTTCCTGTTCTTCCTGTTCCGCAGCTACGACCCGATGAGGAAGATATCGCGTCAGCACAACGAGATCACAAAAGCCTTCGCGGCGGCGAGAGACGTTTGGGGCATCTTGGATCAGGACGAAACCTTGCCGGAAAAAAGCAATGCGGTTGAACTAAAACCACTTGAAACCTCGATACGCGTAGAAAACGTTTCGTTCAACTATCGCAACAACAAACGCTCGATCCTGCGAAATATTGATCTCGAAGTAAACAAAGGCGAAACTGTTGCCCTTGTAGGCGAAAGTGGCGGGGGGAAATCCAGCCTCACGCGGCTTATCCAAAGACTATACGATCCAAAGGAAGGTGCGATTCTATGGGACGGAGTAGATCTGCGGGACGCTACCATCCACAGCCTGCGACAGCAGATGGCGTTGGTGACGCAGGAAACTGTTTTATTTAACGACACGATCAAAGAGAACATCGCGTACGGAAAACCCGATGCGACCGAAGCTGAGATCGCCGAGGCGGCAAGTATCGCATTGGCAGATGAATTCATCGCCCAATTGCCAAACGGATACGAGACGCTCGTAGGCGAACGCGGCGTGCTTCTATCCGGAGGCCAACGGCAACGTATCGCTATCGCCCGGGCAGTTTTGATGGACGCGCCGGTGCTCATCCTCGACGAAGCAACCTCTGCTCTCGATACCGAGAGCGAATCGATCGTCCAACAAGCGCTCGCTAACCTGATGCAGGACAGGACCTCGATCGTGATCGCACATCGCCTGTCAACGATCAGAAAGGCAAACAAGATCGTGGTGATGGAAAAAGGCCGCATCTTGGAGACCGGTACACATGAGGAGCTGCTCGCGATGAGCGGTACATACAAAAAGCTATACGAACTGCAATTTGCAGGAGAAGAAGACGAATTATGAGATCAATGACAGGATTTGGCCGCTCGGCCGTTTCAGACGATAAATTCTCGATCTCGGTCGAGCTAAAGACCGTGAACAATCGCTTTCTCGACATCAATCTCCGTCTGCCTGGCGAATTGCAGGCCCTCGAATCAGTGGTTAAAAAACTGATCAGCAACCGCCTCGCCCGCGGCCGTGTCGAGGTTAATCTCCAGTACGACCGCAACGATGATGCTCAGTTCGAACTGAATCGTCCGCTCATCAAGGGCTTTCTCGCCGCGATGAAAGAAATGCAGGACGAATTCGCGTTATCAGGTGAGCCAGACCTAAACGTAATCGCTCGCCTGCCAAATGTGGTCACGACAAAGAAAGAAGAGCCGAGCCCGCAGTTTCTCGCGGCGATCGAAAGTTCCTTCACAGAAGCAATTGACGCTCTAGAGATCATGCGTGAAAAAGAAGGCTCGCTCCTGCAAGGCGAACTCACCACGTTGCTCGACAGTATCGAACGACGCATCCCGACAATCGAAGCTCATTCATCGGCCGTCTCCGATGAATATCAGGCCCGCCTGACCAAACGAATCAACGACGCCTTAGCCAAGACAGATTCGCAGATCGAACTCGACCAGGCACGCCTCGCCCAGGAAGTCGCCTACCTCACCGACCGTGCCGAAATTGCCGAAGAGATCGCAAGGCTGCGTACTCACATCGAACATTTTCGCAAAATAATGGTCGAGACGAGCGACGTCGGCAAACGCCTCGATTTTCTCACCCAAGAACTAAACCGCGAGGCAAACACTATCGCCTCGAAGACCAACAACATGGTCATTAAAGAAAATTCACTGGCGATAAAGAGTGAGATTGAAAAGATGCGCGAGCAAGTGCAGAATGTTGAATAGTTGTTAGTTGTCGGTTGTCAGTTTTTTGAATGCTGACAACTGACAACCGGCAACTGACAACCGGCAAAATGAAAGGCAACCTTATCATCATCAGTTCCCCCTCAGGCGGCGGCAAAGGCACGCTGATCAAGGAAGTGCGCGCAATGTTGCCGGATCTGGGATATTCCTGTTCGCACACTACTCGTCCAAGGCGGTTTGGCGAG
>JANNWQ010000234.1:0-42468 GCA_031408595.1 Acidobacteriota bacterium
AGTTGTCACGCCTGACGGTTTTTTTGACGGATCACAGGCGGCCTGGCAGCGGCTGTCGTGGAGATTTGAGCAGAATACCTTCAAGGTTGAACCGGTAGAGGTTTTCTTTTCGGAATTTTGGGATCCGGGGCTGCTGAGTGAAATTGTTGCGGCCGGAAAACCAAAGTCTACGTCCAAGATCCTTAACAAGGATCGCAGGCTTCCGGTCGTCAAGATGCGGGTGCTCGACGATCAGCGTGAATCACAGCGCGATCCGCGTATGCGCAGGGTCCTGATCGACGTCTCACAGGCCCCGGGCGGCGCCAAGGACGTTCGGCTGTTTCGTAATGGCACGCTAGTGAAGGTATGGCGAGGTGACGTCCTAAAGGGCGGATCAAGTACTTTGCTCGAGTGGGCGGTCCCGGTCGTCGCTGGCAGGAACGAGCTAGTCGCGTATTCCTTTAATTCTGATAACGTAAAGAGTCGCGATGCGGTAATTAACATCGACGGCCCGCAGGAACTGCTCCGAAAGGGTACTCTCCACATCATGTCCGTCGGGGTGAACAAGTATGCCAATACGGAATTTGACCTAACCTACGCCGTTTCTGACGCATCGCGTTTTTCCGATGAATTCCGTAAGCGGCAAGTTGAGCTGAACCGGTTTGATAAGGTCGATGTCATTCCGCTGACTGACGAAAAGGCCACGAAGGCAAATATCCTGAATGCATTGACCGAGCTCTCGAAGAAGACTAAGCCTGAGGACACGGTCGTCCTCTTCTTTGCGGGCCATGGTACGAAGCAGCAAGACCGCTTCTATATGATTCCCCATGACATAGGCTATATGGGAGCCCGGGCAAGTCTGACGCCGGATTCGCCGGGCCTCAGGACAATACTCTCCAACAGCCTGTCGGACGACGAGCTCGAATCCAGGGTAGAGGACATCGATGCGGGGAATTTTTTACTCATAATCGACTCCTGCAATTCGGGCCAGTTGATCGAAACATCGGATATGAGGCAAGGACCAATGAATAGCCGTGGACTGGCCCAACTCGCCTATGAAAAGGGTATGTATATCCTGACCGCCGCTCAGGGATTTCAGGACGCAAAGGAAGCGTCCCGGCTGGGGTACGGCTATTTGACTTATGCCTTGGTGGAGGAAGGGCTCAAGTCCGATCGGGCCGATCGTCTGCCAAAGGACGGAACCGTACTGCTTAGGGAGTGGCTCGATTTCGTTGTGGACCGGGTGCCCCAGATCGATCGCGAAGAAGTCGAAATGGGAAGACGCACGTCTCGACAACTCGAGAGGGAAAAATCGCCGGGAGCCAAGCCGGTTGATCCTTCAGGTTTTCAGCGCCCGAAAGTTTTCTATCGCCGTGAACGTGAGGTCGAACCATTTGTCGTCTCTCGGCCGACATCACCAAACTAAATTACAGATGCGGTATAATGGGCCTCAAAAGGAGATATAACATGATAATGAAAATAAGAACTATTCCAGCCGTCGTTTTTGCCGGCCTGCTGCTTGCCGGGTCTACAGCGATCGTTTCGGGCCAGGACGAACCTGTCAGTCGAAATCTCATAAATCCGGATTTCGTTAAGGCACGCCCCGCTGGTTCACGGCCGTCAGCCAGACCAAAGAGGTATAACTACGGTTACGTTCGGTCTGTGCGAGACCCGCTTAAACGCAAGGCGGCGGCTCCGGCATCCGCCACCGGAGCTGTTAAGGCTCCGAAGCCAGTCTTAAAGGTGACAGAGATCGGAGTCACGATGTGGAAACTACGGTCACCTCGCTCGGGCGAGAATGGATATCTTTTCCCAGTCGTCGACGCAGACCAGAAACGCCAGATGTGGCTGGCAGAACGCGTCTCGATAGACACAACGTTTACGGCGGGAGAGAAGGTCCGCTTTGCAATTGAATCTTCTGTCCGCGGATATTTGTACGTTGTCGATCGCGAATCAACTTCAGATGGCGGGTTCGGGGCTCCTTTCCTGATCTTTCCCGAGTCCCCGCGAGATGACAATTCCGTCGGCCCAGGCATTCTGATCGACATACCTGACCAGCGAGAGGATGTGCCCTACTTCAACATAAATCCAAAACAGGACAAATACTCAGGCGAGCTTCTAACGATAATCATTTCACCCGAACCAATTACGGATCTTCGGCTGAACGAGGACGGCAGCATTGCCGCGACCGACGCGCTTTCCGCAATCGAGTTTGGGGCCGAAACCGAGGTGTTCAGCCGCGCCGACACCTCCGACCGCATCTACTCTCAGCTTGAATCGTCGTCGGCATGCGGACCAAAGGCTCGCCAGCTTGAGCGGGAAAAAACCCAGGCAAAACCATGCGGCGTCAACACCCGTCAGCTGACCCGCGATGAGCCGCTGCCGCAATCGATCTTCCGGGCAAAGGCTGTGACCGGTAAACCCGCCGTGGCTTTTGTTCAACTTCGCGCAAAGGAGTAGGTCGGAATACGAAAACCATTTGTTCCCGATAGGGTCAATTTGCTATCCCATTTGGGGGGGGGGGGATGAACAGCCATGCTCGGCAGGATGCCCATATTCTCAAAATTAGTGGCTCTCCGAGAAATCGAACCCCATACCATTGCCAAACTACAATGAGAGATGTAGTAAATAGATTTGGGTGAACTGAATTGAGTGCTACCAACGATATTGATCGTGTCGAACTCTCGCTTGACGTTATCAAATACGCAATTAGTCGTATTTCCGACACCGGTCTTTTGACACCTGTCTTCCACCCCCGAAATCCGTAGACATATCGTGGACAAATGGAAAAAGCCGCCAAACTCGGCGGCTCTAGGTTATTGATTCTATTGGGGGCGGCGATCAGAATCGAACCGATGAATAAAGGTTTTGCAGAATGTCATCGCCGAGCTCGAATCACCATATATGAATCAACTCTCCGAGGCCCTGACACGTTGAGTCCTCAGTGCCAACGAAGGTCAGCATTTGTGTCCGGATTTAATAGCATCGCTAAGGGTGGGCTCCAATTATTTCTTAATATGAGCAATCATCACGCTGTCTAGCGTGTTCCGTACTAATTCCCTACGCCATTTTTTAGGGCCGATGGCCCCGTTACTCAACGGCCTTCTGCCAGCCACTAGCGTTGCCGAATCTGGTCCACGAATTTTGGTATGCGAGAATAAATACTCAGACGCCTGGACACCATTGAGTACGAAGACAATGTCAAGATCCTGTTCAACTGCGAAACGGGGAGCAGTGCCTAGATGGAGCGCGAATTGAAGAATTTTCCCACGAAGCTCGCGAAGGAGCGAGGACGAGCTTATGGCCGAACGCTCGCCGGCGGGTCTCGGAGATTCTTAGGGCGAGTTAAAGCGGTCGAGAGCCGTTCTGACGCTATCAGTTAAATCCCTATCAGCATTGATATAACGATAGGTTGTAGAAAGCTGCTGATGACCCAGAGATCGCGCAATTGAAGCCTGTGAAAGCCCCAACTGATTTAAACGTGTTCCAAACGTGTGCCGAAGGTCGTGGAGACGCAATCCCTCGATTCCGGCAAGCCTTCTCGCTGTCGTCCAACTGCTTCTTACATTCGACTGTATCCCAAAGACCAAGTGTGAGTTAGGATCGCCAATTTTTTCCAGCAAGAGACGCCCTTCGATAAGCCTTACCAGCTCGTCGCGAAGTCGATTTGTGATCGCAACTGTTTTGTCCTTGGCAATCTTCGTGTTGAAAGCTCTGATGTTGATTTCGTCTCTGTGGAGATCCACGCCGTCCCAAGTCAAGGTTTTCAACTCACCAAATCGCATTCCGGTGTCGAGCAGGCAAATTACTATCGCTTTCAAGTGCAGACGCTCCCCAGCATCACAAACTGCTAGCAGCCGCTCTTCTTCCTCTCGAGTCAAGATGCGTTGTCGCATGGTTTCCGCTGAGATTTGAACCAATCCCGGGCCGCCCTTAAATGGGTTTTTCACAATCCAGCCTTCGGTCTCCGCTATCGAAAGGATATGCCGCAGGGTTGTCAACTCGCGATTCACCGAGGCGATTTTTCTGGGCCGCGTCGTTTCTACAACCTCGTCTCTAAACCTTTTACGAGTTTTTATTTTTTCTCGTTCCGCTTCAGTAAGAGCAACTCTGTTCTTCTTCATTATCGTAACGGGTGTTCTCAACCGGGCAGAGCGGTACTCTCTAATTATGCCGTAGGTAATCTTTTTTAGCTCGAGCTTTCCGAGGCTGCCCCGTAGCTGAGCTATGTAAGTTTTCACCGGTCCTAGCGAGCGAAGTCCCGCTATTTTACGATCTTCCGAATACTCGGCAGGCTTTGCATAATGATCTTCGTAATGATCGAGTAGATCGCTGAAAATCATGCGGTCTCCGTCGATCTCCCTTCCGCCGCTGCGGCTGAAGCGATTCCGCATGTCCCGTCCATAATCGTCCGCATCCTTCTTCTTGAGAAACTCTTTCGTCTTCTCACGCTTTTTACCGCTATTGTCTAGGTAGATGAGCCTCGCAACATAGACCTTCTTTGCGAGCCTTTTGCCGCTCTTTCGGTCCCATTTGCTACGCTGCGCGACCCCAACTGAAACTAAAGAGCTTACCTCAGTATTTGTCGGCATATTTCACGTTTTCCAATGCTGCACACTATGCACACACAATCTTGTTGTCGAGGACTGATATGGGATGATATCACCCGATAGAGATCTAAACAAGAATAGCAAGTAAATATAAGCATATTGATGTTATTTGATGTGCGGTGGTACAGCTTTGTAACTACTAGCAGTTTGATTCGTAATCGAAAGGTCGTCGGTTCGACTCCGATGGACGGCTCCATTATTTCAATAACCGAGGGACACCAATTGGTGTCTCTTTTTTTAGATCTTTCGATGGGTCTTTTGACGATCATTTTGAGAGGCGTCCGCATTCCCTCGTCCTTATCCTAACCCAGAAAAGAGCATGAAAGGCTAAAAAACGCTTGACGTTTCTAAAAGAATATGTAATATGTTAGAACACTTAACATATTGTTAATAAAAAATTACATTTCGGATCTTATTGGTCGTCAGAAACGCCGACGTTGGTCGAATAATCCAACTTTTGTCAGGAAGGATCGGCGTATTAGTTTAATGTTGCAACATACTACTGCTAAATTGGTTAAACCAATTAACATAAGCTTGTGCGAAGTATAAACCCCAAAGATTTCACCAAAGCGACTCGCGGCACCTCGCGCGAGATTAACCGGCAGATCGTCCTTACGCTTATTCGAACCCATCAGCCGGTATCGCGAGCTGATCTGGCCCGTCTTATGGAGACGAATCGCGCCAATATAACGCTCCTCGTGAAGGAACTGCTGGATGAAGAGCTTGTCCGCGAAGGGGCACGGGGCAGCCTGAGAGTGCCCGGCCGCAAGCCGACGTTCCTTTATATTAATTCGGACAAGGGCGTTGCTGTCGGGCTGGATGTGCGGGCATCACGCACGTTTATGATGATCACCGATTCGATCGGCAAGCAGATCGGCGAGATCGTGAGCTTTCCGACAAAATTCGAGCCCGATGAATTCGTCGCATCCTTAGGATGGCAGGTGCGCAAGGCCCTGCGCGAGGTTGGAGTTGCACCGTCGTGCGACGGCATCGGAGTCGTCTTCCCCGGCATGGTTGATCGCGAGTCGGGGATCGTGATCAACGCACCGAAACTGGGCTGGAAGAACGTCCACCTGATCGAGATGCTCGAAAAAGAATTTGAAGGAACGGAGATACACCTTGAAAACTCGGGCCGGGCATGTGCTCTGTCTCAGATTTGGTCCACGCGTGGCGACGTAAATGGCCAGAATGACAGTGTTTTCGTCAGCGTTTCGGACGGAGTAGGTGTCGGCGTCGTGATCAATGGCGAATTGATGCGGGGCAAACATAATACTGCCGGAGAATTTGGCCACGTGCCTCTTAGCATCGACGGGCCCCAATGTTCGTGCGGAGCTCACGGCTGTTGGGAAGCGTACATTTCAAATTTTGCGACGCTGTCGCGATATTTTGGCAGGGATATTTCCCGCAGACAGCCGGAAACGATCGAAACTGTTGATTTTACGATCGAGGACCTGATCAGACGAGCCCGTGGCGGCGACAGTAAGGCACTTACGGCACTCCACTCGGCGGCACGCTACCTTGGGCTTGGACTGGCCTCGGTAATAAACGCTATCGACCCTTCGTTCATTTATATCGGCGGTGAGATCACCGAGGCGTGGGACCTGATCGAATCGCAAGTCCGAGAGGCAGTAGCGGAAAGGACGTTAACGCGAGAGCTCGGAAAGACGACTATTCGCATCGTTCCGGCCATCGAGTATCCTCGGTTGCGAGGAGCAATTGCTCTCGTAACGGCTCCGGCCTTCGCCGCTCCAAAAGTGGCATGAACCATGAGCAAAAATTTTACAAATCGAATCAAGCGGTAGATCAAAAATTTTTCAACCGGACAAAAGCCGGTTAAAACCTGGAGGAATTCTTAAATGAAAAAGCGAAATTTAGTTGAACTCAAAGAGCTGTCGTCTCTAATACGACTTGCCGTGCTCGCATTACTGCTTGGCTCTCCGCTCGCCGTCTTTGCGCAGATCACGACGGCGACGATAGTCGGTACAGTAGCCGATCCCGGTGGTGCACAGGTGCCAAATGCCAGCGTTACTGCGCGTAACGTCGATACGGGCCTCAAACGCACTGTCGTCTCCGGCGAAGATGGCAACTATAGGATCGAATTTCTCCCGGTCGGTAATTACGTGATCGAAGTCACAGCAACTTCTGGATTCAAAAAAGCGAGCCGTGACGGAATCGTGCTGCGAGTTGGCGATACTGCCCGTATCGACATGGCTCTCGAAGTCGGGGCGGTCAACGAGGAGGTTACGGTTACAACCGCACCGCCGGAAGTAAATACAAATAACGCTGAACTGGGTCGCACAGTCCAATCACAGGAGATCGAGAATTTGCCTTTGGTTGAGCGCAACGTCTTTGCGCTGCTTGATCTAACGCCCGGTGTGCAATCGAACAATGCTGGTATTTCGAACACCGCCCAGGGCAACCTCCCAAGTACGCTAGGTTTTCCGGAACAGCGAACGCTTATTAACGGCGGAACCGACGGTGGAACCGGTTCGGTAAATTACTTTCTCGATGGGGGAGTCAATATGACGAACCTGCGTAATACCGGCAACGTCGCTCCAAATCCGGAATCAGTTCGCGAGTTCAAGGTTACTACCAATGCCTACGGTGCGGAGTATGGTCGATTCGCAAGCGGAATCATCAATATCATCACTAAGTCAGGTACAAATAGGTTCAATGGCTCGGTTTACGAATATGTACGAAACGACGCGTTTAATGCGAAGGAATGGAATTCGGCAATTGCTAAAGCGCCGTATAGACGCAATCAGTTTGGCGGCACTTTTGGTGGGCCAATAATCCAGGATCGAACATTCTTCTTTGGCAGTTATTCCGGGCTGCGTCAAAATACGAGCCAATTTCTGTCCGGTGCTACTCTGCCATCAGATGCTTTCCGCACCGGCAACTTTAGTGCCTTGGCGGCGGCAAGTCAGCCCAAAGACCCCTCGACTGGAACATCGCTTGCCACCGCTTCTTTTTTTCCCGGCGGCATAATTCCCGCGAACCGAATAGATCCCGTTGCACTACGAATCCTAAACGACTATATCCCGCGTTCTAACTTTACCAATGTGAACGGTTCGCTTGGTTATCAGGCGAACGTTCCTCTTCTGGTTAACACCGATGAAATATTGCTAAAGCTTGACCATCAGTTGAATGAGCCGCACCGACTTAGCTTTACCTACTTCACTAATTGGGGAAATCAGACCTTCTTTCCGGGTAGCGGCAATCTGCCATGGGCCACGCAGGATTTCAAATGGAGACAGTCCAGCATGAATTTGAGTGATGTCTGGGTAATTTCACCGGAGAAGATCAATCAATTTTGGGTGACGTATACTCGCAGTTTTGGCGGACGAAACAATACTCCGGAGACGACTCTCGAAGATCTTGGTTCGGCATTCCGCACACAGGGTAAAGGCTCTCTACCGCAGATCACTGTGAACGGATTCTTCTCGTTGACAAATGCGATCGGAGGACCAACGGCGGGGACAAATCTTTATTCAGTCCGTGATGTATTCAGTTGGACCAGAGGAAGACACTCGATCAAGCTCGGAGGTGAGATAACTCTAAACAAGGATATCCAAGATATTTTGCTCAATAACTACGGAGTATTTACATTCGCCAGTGGCAATGCCACCGGGAATGCGTTTGCGGACTTTTTGCTCGGCATTCCCAGCGGCTTGACACAAGACGCGCCGGTTACGGGTTATACGAACACATGGTATGGTGCGGTATTTTTGCAAGATGATTTCCGTGCTTCTTCGAGACTGAACTTGAATCTGGGCCTCCGCTGGGACGTACAGACGCCCCCAACCGACCCTCTGGATCGGTGGACCAACTATGTTTCGGGACAACAGTCAAGGGTAAGGCCGGACGCTCCGGTTGGTGCATTATTCATTGGTGACCCGGGTGTTGAACGCGGGGCAATTGCGGTGAGATACAAAAATATCTCACCCCGCCTCGGATTTGCTCTCGACCCGTTTGGCGACGGTAAGACGTCTATCCGCGCTTCAATGGGTGTTTTTTATGGCAGTATTTCGGGTAATGAGTGGAATACAATGACCAATTTCCAGCCGGCATCCACGCGATTAAATTTTACCAATCGCAATCGAAACGGAAGTGGTGCAACTCTCAGGAATCCTTACGCCAATTACGTGGGCGGTATTCCCTTTCCATACACCGGGGCATTTACCGATGGCGGCGGCTTTTTCGCTGTAGCACAGGATTTTGAATTCCCACGGACCCTGCAGACAAATGTTTCGGTCCAGCGTCAAATCACCAACCAATTGACCGTAGGAGCGGCGTTTATCAGAAGTTTCGCGCGAAACTTACCATTCGGGCGTGATGTCAATGCTCCTCTTAATACAACCAATCCGGTTCCATCAACTGGAAACGTTCAAGCAAGGCGACCCAACGCTAGGTTTGGTGCCGTCACCGTTTTAGACTCGGATCAAAGAGCAGACTACACCGGCCTGCAGATCACGGGTTCGATGCGGCTTAACAATCTCTTTAGTTTCAACGGCTTCTATGTGCTTAGTGATACGACGGGTTCCGTTCAGCTTCACAACAATACGACCCAGGGCCTGGCACAAAATTATCTCAACATAGATGCTGAAAAGGGACCCGCGGATACCGATCAGCGTCACGTTTTCAGCATGAGCTTTAATTTCCAGCCGGATCTCTACAAAGGCAGTAATCGCGTTGCGAAAGGCGTCCTCAACGGTTGGAGCATTTCACCGATCGTTAAGATCCGCAGCGGACGGCCGTTTACGGTGGGTAATGGCGGGGTTGACGCCAACCTCGACGGAGTTACCGCAACCGACCGGGCTCGATTAACGGGCGTTAGTCCGTATCTTGCCAACCCAACAGCTGCGGCGTGGTTTAATACCGCTGCGTTTGTCCAAAATCTAGCCATTACCGGAGCTCCTGTTGATGGCACATCGCCACGCAACTTCCTTTATGGTCCGGGTTTTCGCGTTGTTGATTTGGCACTTTCTCGTGACTTCAGATTTACCGAACGCTTCAAACTTCGTTTTCGTGCGGAAGGAACAAATATCCTGAACAATGTGAATCTCAATGATCCCGTCTCCACGGTTCCTGCAACGATTACGCCGACTTCATCCTTCGGTACTATCAGCAGTGCAAAGTCTATGCGTATCATCCAATTAGGAGTGAGATTAAGCTTCTAATGGGGTATATCGACAAGGAAGGAGCCCTCTCCTTCCAATCGATGTTTTCACAATAAATATAGCGTTCGTCTTAGGTTATTCGAACGCTGTATCTTTTACTTTCGTCGCTAAGCAATGAACGCTGTCAAACGTACAACGGTAAAGGTCTATCAATTACTTGCGCTGGCAATCGTCGCATTCCTGGCAAATCAACCGGTACAAACTCTCGCGCAAAATGCCGGTAAGAAGATAACCTCAACCGATGCCCTACAATCCGAAGCCAGGGTTTTCATGGCACGGGAAGTTGCCGTTCATTTCGGGGCGATCAAGTCGTTCGAACAACCGCCTGACGTCGTCAACGGATCGATCACGACAGGAGAGTATACCTGGGGCAGTTTCATGCGTGTCGTCGCGGCGCAGAGTGAGGTGAGCGGGAGTTCCGTGATCGCGGGCCGCGAGACGGCAAGGCCGATCGCTGAGATGGGTCTGTACGAGGCCCGAAAAGGCGGCAAGGCTTTTTCGCAGCTTTATGCAGCACAGGCTTTGCGTCATTTTGGAGCGGACCTGAGTAAGAATGCTGTTTGGCAAAGCATGAATGATGCCGAGCGGAAAGAGTGGGCTTCCCTTCTCGACGCAACGCGTATTTACGACCCAAAGACCCGAGAGGTCATAAATCTTCCCGAGAATTACCTCGGCGTTGCGGCCCGCATTGCAGCGTATGCGTACGAATTCGGTGTTCTAAAAGATCGCGTGTTTCTCGATTCCCTGATTGAACGGGCAGCAGTGCAGTTTACCAATGGAGCATTGTATGCCGACGACGACATGCCGAATGGCCGCTTTGATCGCTATTCGAACGAGTACATTCGCTTCTGCTGGAAAGCCGCTGAGATAGTCGGCCGCAAGGACATTCTCGAAAAGCTAAAGCCGTCGATGAAGGTCCAAATGAAGCTGTGGTGGGACCTTGTTTCGGACGAAGGCTACGGCTACAACTGGGGACGCAGTCAGGGACTCGTCAGCTATCTCGACACGCTCGAGATCGCAGCTTTTCTTGGAGAAAATCCCGAGTTTCGTCCTGCACCTCTTCAAGACATTGCAAGTTTGTATAGCCTCGCTTGGCGTTGGATCCGCAGCGGTTATAAGGACGACCGGCACACATTCAACTTGTTCGATTACGGCCGTGGCAACTACGCCTACATCAGCCTCCAACGTGAGTTTCAGCAGATCGCCACCAGCTTTGCAAAAATTATCGTCGCACACGATAGTTTTATGAAAACCCTCAAAGGCGAAAAGATTGCTGAAATTCCGGCCCAGCCGAAACTGGCAAACGTTGTCAGGTTTGAATTCTTCAGCCGCTCAACCGACCGGCCCGAAGGCGTTTGGCTTGTCCGCCAAGGGAATCTGCGATTTGCGTTGCCGATTACCGTGGGCACAAAACCGGGAATTTCCGATTATCTGGCGGCACCTTATGGCCTTTCGGGTTTCGCAAATCCCGTCGAGCAAGTCTACCCGGCACTCGTCCCATTTCTCGAAATGGAAGACGGAAAAACTTACACCGCGTCCGAAGGCTCGTCCATGATCAAGCCCTCGCCAGATGGCCGATCCCTGCAGGTCACCTGGAAAAAATGGGGCCGGATCGGCTCGAAGTCAGGAGAAAGGTTTGAGATCGGAGTAACCAGCGAAGTAAATTGGCGAATTGTGGGCGACAAATTAGAGCGGACCGAAACGCTTGTTGCGGACAAAGATCTTAAGATCAAGCGTTGGTGGGTCGCGGTGCCTACGACCGCCGACCGTTCGCGAGCAGAGTTCTCCGGCAATAAACGAACAGATATTTTCGATGGTCGCGAGGGCACTCTAAGAGTTACGGCCATGACTGATTGGCCGACCGTAACTTCACTAGAAGCCGCAGGTGACGGCAAATTAAGTAAAGGCGTTCTAGGAGCAATTCCCCTTCATTTGATCTATTCGGCTGAAAACTTGACCCTGACAAAGGCCAAAAAATCGACGTGGAAACTCACTCTTGAGGTCGCGAAAAGGAACTGACCTCTTGCAAAACAACATTATGATCGTAGAAGCAGGAAAAATCGAAGCATTGGTGACCGACTGGAATACGATTCCCGTCGAACGTATCGCGGACGGCATCGATAGGCAGATGATCGTCGGTAAAAACATCATGATCTGCCGTCTCAGATTTGACGCGTTGGTGATCACGCCCGCTCATAGTCATCCGCACGAGCAGATGACGTTGGTGATGCAAGGCAAAGCCAAATTTGTAATGGACACCGAGGAACGTGTCGTCTCTGCGGGTGATGTTCTCCATTTCCCATCGAACTATTGGCACGGCGCGACGATGCTGGAAGAGGAAGTCGTGTTGATCGATATCTTCTCACCGATCCGCGAAGACTTTTTGAGCTAGATCGTGTTTTGTGAAATACCGAATACTAAACATTCTTATTCTGATCCTCTGTATTACCTCCGTCGTGGGAACGCAGCTGCTTGTGCTCGACTACCGAATTCTGGAGCGGAATCGGGCTAAAATAAAAAATAACGATCCGCGTCTCTCAAAAGCGTTAGAGCAGCTCGTCTCACGGGCTGATCTTCTCACGGCAAAGAGAAAAGTCTATTCGGTAATGGACAAGAAGCAGGTTCCGCCGAGCGGCGACAAGCACGACTATATGAGCCAGGCACCGTACTGGTGGCCGGATCCGGCCAAGCCGAACGGGTTGCCGTATATTCGACGCGACGGCGAGCGAAATCCGGAACTCAGCAAAATAAGTGACGCGGCGGCGATGGACGACATGGTCAGCGATACAGAAACGCTTGGACTTGCCTTCTATTTCACGGGCGAGGAAAGGTATGCAAGATGGGCCTCTGAGCTGATCATGACGTGGTTTCTCCATGAGCAGAAGCGTCAGAACCCGAATTTAAATTTTGCTCAGGGCATTCCCGGCATCAGTTCAGGCCGCGGGATCGGGTTGATCGAGACGCGCGATCTATACCGCGTGATCGACGCCGCGACGCTGATCGATAAGAACAAATGGTGGAGCGACGATGCCCGACTTGGCCTAAAGCGCTGGTTCGCCGACTATCTAAAATGGATGACGACCAGTGCACTCGGGCTTGACGAGGCTGACGAGCCTAACAATCACGGCACCTATTACGACGTTCAGGTTCTGGCGTATGCTATATATACCGGGCAAAGGGAACTTGCAAGAAAACAGGTCGAGATCAGCAAGGGACGGATCAAATCACAGATCGAACCTGACGGCCGCCAACCGCATGAATTGGCACGTACCCTGAGTTGGGATTACACGAGCATGAATCTGTTCGGGTTCTTCACCATTGCCCGCCTCGCCGAGAGCACCGGCACCGATCTGTGGAATTTCGAAGCCGATGGGCGGGGGATCAAAAAAGCTTTTCTTTGGACCGTTCCCTTCATCCGTGACGAGAAGAAATGGACGCACCAGCAGATCAAGGAGCGCAAATTCGGACAGACGATCTCGATCCTGCGCACCGCTTCAGAGAAATTCGGGAACGCCGAATACAGATCTCTGGCCGATAAACTCGCGGCAGATAAAGGGGAAGGTCCCGTCGAGATACTTACTCATTAAATTGGTCTTATGTTTCAAAAAACCTATTACGCAACGCATCCGGATTCGGTCGATTTCGCGAACAACGACGACCTCCGCGATCAATACATGGCGGACGATCTGTTTGCCGATGGTGAGATCCGCCTGAGCTACACGCATTTTGAGCGGATGGTGATCGGCGGTGTTACGCCGGTTTCCACCCCGATCTCGCTGCCATCGCAAGCTGAACCGGCATCGGCAAAAGACAAACCGTTTCTCGAACGTCGCGAGCTCGCCGCCGTAAACGTCAGCGGAAATACGGGGTCGGTCACCGTCGACGGTGACACATTTGAACTCGCCCCGAAAGATGGCGTTTACGTGCCGATGGGAACTACGAGCGTAACTTTCGCCTCCGCCGACCCTGCGGCTCCGGCGCGTTTTTACATGGTGTCGACGCCCGCACACGCACGTTTTGAGGTGAAGCATATCTCGATTGACAAGGCCGTGCCGATCGAGCTTGGCTCGAAGGAAACCGCCAACGAGCGAACCGTTTACCAGTACGTCGTGCCTGCTGTGTGCCAGTCGTCACAGCTTTTACTCGGCCTAACTGTGCTCAAGAGCGGTAGCGTTTGGAACACTTGTCCGCCGCATCTCCACGACCGCCGCTCCGAAATCTACTTCTATTTCGATCTTGCGACAGGCCAGCGAATAATGCATTTCATGGGCCAGCCGGAAAATCTGCGGCACCTCGTCATGGGCGACAGCCAGGCCGTTATTTCACCGCCGTGGTCGATCCACATGGGTGTCGGCACATCAAATTATGCGTTTCTCTGGGCAATGGGCGGGGAGAATCTTGATTACACGGACATGAACGTACTGGATATTTGTCAGCTTCGATAAGGCTACTTTTAACGCTGATCACATACGAAAATGAAGGCTCTATTTCCCGCTGTTTCCTTTCATCTGCCTTTTCAGAGGTGTATGGAGCCGGAGCATTTCTGCTTGCCGGCTCTCAGGTGGTCAAGCTTTAAGCCTACGGACGGATCTTCAGCTTCATTTTGATCTTTGTCTCTTTGGCCGGTTTCTTTGGCGTGATCGCGAGTCGCACCCCGCGTTCTTCACGTTCGCCCTTGTCCACACTGCCCGGACGGCCAGGAGCGGTCAGGAAGTTTGGCCCGATGACGGTGTCGAAGGACCCGGCATCGAGTAGCTCAACAAGAAGCCCCGGCTTGCTACCTTCGAACTCGAACAACGCGTTACCTTTCTTCACGATCGAAGTATCGCTGTGCAAGTACGAGGTCACGGCCTCGCCTCCCTTGGTCACGATCTGATCTTCAACTTCAAAATCACCCGGAGCCGTAAAAGAGAACTGTCGTATGAAACTCTCGACGCCGACACTTGGCTGATAGGCCGATGTGAGAACGGCGGTGAGTGAAACTTTTGTCGCACTCATTTTTACGTCACGAAGCACGATCTCATTAAGGTGGTCATACGAAACCCCGGCGAAGGCATCATGTCCTTTGCCTTCATCAGCCTGCCCCTTTCCACCGATGGTGACAGTGTTGTGATGCTCGGTCATCGGCACGCCCGCGTAGCCGGAATCGCCGGTCAGATACTTTCCATTCGACCAGATAATAAAGCTGCCCGCGTCAGGGTGGGCGTGTCCGCTCGATAGTCTCCAATCGGGGAATGCCTTCACCTTCGCGGTTGCCGCATGGCCCTCTGGCGGTCCGGCCTTAAAGGCAAATGCGGTCGCATTGTCGTCCCAGCCGGAGCGCCAAAACACAACCTCGTGATCGGCGAAGTAGTGCCACGTCGGCTGTTGCGGTAGTGGTACCGCCCTGATATCGGGGTTGTACCAGATGAACGTCCAAAATTCCTCGGCGTTGACCTGGTTTTTCGCTTTCAGCCAATTGGCAACGCCCTGAGCTTCGCCGTTGCCGTATCGGTTAGCGACGTTATATAGAATGTTGTAATTGGTGCGAAAGCGGCCGTCGATCCGCTCACGGTTGTAATCGTCGCCCTTGCGCGCACGGGTTATCGGCCCCGCGTAGATATCGCCAAAATCGAAATTAAATTCGCCGCCCGGCAGCGTGGAATGAGCGACGTATTTATGCGCAAGATTCATCCCGGGCGTTATCGCATACAGATCTTCGCCGGTCGCATGTATGTGAGCATCCATGTAATGCACGAGCCACGGCGTCGAAAATATCCAGTACTCCATGCTCTCGTAGAAGTACCCGTCGTCGGTGTAAGTCGCCAGTACGCGGTCATAGATCGCGCGCGACAACGAAGCCCACTCGTTCGCTTCCGGCGTCTCGCCCATGAGAGCATACGCCGTAACAGCAAGCCCTGTGATCGGGATGAATGTATGATTTTGGCTGTAGGCGTAGCTCTTGCCGGATTTCGGTTTGAAGAATTCGTACAGTAGTCTCGCTTGTTTGATCAGCTTATCCCGATACTTTGTCCGTTCCGCTTCCGTGAGGTCGTGGTACAGCAGATCATAGCCCCAGCCCATACCGTAGAGTAGATGCCCGGCGGCAAGATCGACGTTCGGCTTATTGTATGAGTAGCCCCAAATGTCGTATGTAACGGCCGCGTCCATATACTTCTTTGCGGCGGCGAGATACTTTTTATCTCCGGTGATCTTATAAACAAAAGCGGCCTCGGCGATCCCGATACCAACCTCATTCTGAACGCGACGGGTCTCGGCGGGTGGAGCAGGTGGTTCAACCGTCAGCGCTCGAACACGCGAGAGAGCGATCCGCCACAGCTCTTTTTGAACCTTGGATTTTTCCTTAAGTTTCTCGATATCCTGCTGAGTCATAAAGACGCGCGGATGCACGCCCGCGAGTTCCTTGCGAAGCGACGCCGGTTTCGATTTGGCGATAGCGACCAGTGGGTGCTCGCCTTTAAGCTTTGCATTCGCCGCTTTTTCAGCTTCAAGCTCCTGTTTGTCTTGGGCGAGAACCGGACAGCAGATAGCCGCCAGCAGTAGGATTAATGTGATTGTTCGTTTCATTGCGTTCGTTTGATGCTTTCTGTTTCAGGTATTGACGGGTAAATGATCGCCTACTGGGCTTTCCCTTCCTTCAAGAATTTTTCAAGCCAGATATTGATCGCTTCGCCCTGCTCAGGTGAATTTGCATGACCTAGTTCTATTCCAAGTAGCAAAGATCTCGGTGACGTGATCACGTTGTACGTCGCGTACATTGATGTCGGCGGACACGTCTCATCGTTAAATCCCCACGAGTAGATGCCGGGAACTTTCAGCCGTCGTGCAAAATTCACGGTGTCATAGTACGCGGCAGTTTCAAGCCGCTCCTTCGTTCTGTATTTCGTATCCTTGAAAAAATGCGGCCAGCCTCCGGCACGATCGGCGGTGTATCCGGCCATATCGGAAAGCGCGGGATACGACGCGGCGAGTGCGATGACCCGTTTGTCCAAAGCCGCCGTCGCGATCGCAAGTGCTCCGCCCTGGCTGCCGCCGATGACGCCGAGATTCTTGCCGTCGTATTGCGGCAGGCTCGTCAGAAAATCATTTGCTCGAACGACTGAAAGATAAACTCGACGATAGTAATAGGTCTCACGGTCGTCGAGATTGTAGAGCATATAACGATTGAGCGGGCCGTTGCGCAGGTTATCGTAAACCGCCGTATCAAAGGTCACCGGCAATCCGTGAATACCGATCTGGAGTGTGATGATGCCTTTTTCCGCCGGGCCCAAGAGCCCTCGATAAGGACGCACGCCCGCTCCGGGAACACTCAATATCGCCGGGAATTTTGCGTTTGCGACTTTTGACTTCGGCACAGCGAGAATGCCGTAGAGTCGGCTCATCCGACTAAAACCAGTACCAACCGTTTGGAAACTAACGTGGTAAACATCGACATTCGGTGTCGAGTACGACGGAAGCAATTCGAGCTGCGGTTCCATCGGGATCTTGGCCAATGTTGCCTTTCCGTCGTCCCAGAACTGATCGAAGTCCTTTGGCTCCGTCACGATCGGTTTGATCTGATCCGGCCGAAACGCGGCGGTCGCAAGTCCGCGATAAGGCCGCCCACCGGCCTCGACGGTTGCAACACAGCGGTAAAATCCCGGAACCTTCATGCCCGGAATCTCGACAACGACCGACTGATCGCTCGTGATGACCGTTTTCTCAATAACCGGCGGCATCGTCTCGGGCCCGCACGAATACTTCAGCGGCAATCCCGCGATCTGCGAGTTGTTCAACGTGACAGCTATCGAGAACTTAGCCGGTTGAGCGATCTCATAAACCCAATTCGGCCGATCCAATGAAACCCGCACCTGATAGGTGCCGATCGACGATTGGGCGAACGCTGAACAGACCGAGCTAATTACAACAAATGCGACGAATACAATTCTCTTCATTTTCATTCCAACTTACGGAGTCTAGTCCATTAACAAGCCGCCATTGATCTCGATCGTTTCGCCGCAAAGGTAACTTGCGGCGTCCGAAGCCAGAAATGCGATTACGCTCGCGACCTCATCCGGACGGCCTTCGCGGCCCATCGGTATCGCCTTTCGCAGGTTCTCCATTACTTCGGGTGCGGTGAATGTTTCATGATACGGAGTGTCAATAACGCCAGGCGAGACGGCATTAATGCGAATTCCCTGAGCAGCAAATTCCTTTGCCAAGCCTTTGGTCATCGTCAACATTGCGCCCTTGGCGGACGAATAATGGATCGACCCCATCGCCCCTCCATTTCTACCGGCGATCGACGTTACGTTAATGATCACGCCCGAACCTTTTTCGAGCATCTTCGGAATGACGGCTTGGGCGGCAAAGAATGCGCTCGTAGCGTTAAGGTCCATGACCTGATCCCATCTCTGCTCGGTCATCTCAAGCGTCTTCAGACGCTCGATGAGCGAGCCGGCGTTATTCACGAGAATGTCGACAGGGCCGAGCTCGCTTTCGACCTCGGACACCATTTTCGCGATCGCCGAGTTTTCGAGAACGTCCGCCTTGATCGCGATCGCTTTGCTGCCCGAGGCCGTGATCACCGCGACCGCCTCGTCTGCACCTCTGCTATTGTTGTTGTAAGTGATCGCAACGGACGCGCCGCAACGGCCAAAAAGCTCGGCAGTCGCTCGCCCAATTCCGCTCGACGCTCCCGTAACGAGAACCACCTTGCCTGTGAAATCAAAGAAATTTTGCATATATTTAAGCTGCTTGTTCGTTAAGTGAGACCTTTTTGATATTTCCGGCAAGTACGAAAAGAACTATCGTTCCGATCGGTGCAAGCAAACCCGCGGTCACAAGGACGGGTGTGTACGAAAAATTGTCGACGACCCAGCCGGTCGAGAAAATAAAGATCATCGAGCCGATGCCCGCTCCGGTTCCGCCGAGACCGGCGACTGAACCGACAGCCTTTGACGGAAAGAAATCGCTCGGCAGTGTCTGAACATTATTGATCCAAACCTGAAATCCAAACAGGACAACTCCGATCAAAACAAGAGCGGTCATCGAGTCCGGCGTGTACGCCGCGGCGATGCCGGCGGGCATCAACAAGGCTGCAAAGCCGATAACAATTTTACGTGCGTTGTTAACACTCCAGCCGCGACCGATCAAAAATCCCGACAGCCATCCGCCAAAGAGGCTTCCGGCATCGGCGGCAACATACGGTACCCACGCAAACAGCCCGATCTGCTTGAGGTCGAAACCGTGAACCTGATACAGGAAAAGCGGCAGCCATGTGATGTAAAGCCACCAGATCGGATCGACGAGGAACCTCGCCGCGATAACAGCCCAGGTCTGTCGATATTTGAGAAGCTCGAACCAGCCGGGCGAAGCCTCTACAACATCGCCGTTCGCCGGAGCGTCATCTTCTTTGATAACCGCAAACTCCTCACGCGTAAGCCATTTGTGCGTTTCCGGTTTGTCATAGACCCACCACCACAAGCCTAACCACACAAACCCAAGCAGGCCGGTCGCGATAAAAACGGGCTGCCAATGGCCAAAATAAGCGTACAGGCCAACGATGATCGGCGGAGCAACTATCGAGCCGATCGCCGCACCGCTGTTAAAGATCGCCATACCGAACGCTCGCTGCCTTGCCGGGAACCATTCGGCAACGGTTTTAGCAGCGCCGGGCCAATTCCCCGCCTCGCCCAGGCCCAGCAGGAATCGAAATGCACTCAAACTACGGATGCCGACCGACCAAGCATGTGCCATCGCAGCAAGCGACCAAAGAACTATCGACACGGTGAAGCCCTTCTTGATCCCCACCCGATCGTACAATTTTCCTGACAGCGACTGGCTGATGGTGTATGCCAATAGAAACCATGTGGCGATCCCGCCAAATTCTGTGTTGCTTAGGTTAAGTTCTTTCGTGATCACCGGGGCCAAAACCGAAATCGTCAGCCGGTCGATATAGTTGATCAGAGTGGCGAAAAAGATCATGCCAACGATGACCCAACGAAGCCCGTTTATCTTAAAACCGGGGGTTTCGCCCTCGTTTTTCATTGCCGGCGTGGTCTCATTCATATCTGGTGGATCCTCGTTATATTTCGGAAATTTTGATTAGCTTTAGTTTACCAGATTTAGGCATAAAAATCGCACGGAAAAGCCCTAATTAACAGGGTTTTTCGAGAATTTTGTCGGTGTTCAAAGTTTGGTCGGAAAAGTGGAATATTTTGATAACTACCCGTCTCGGGCTTTATCGTTTAAGGAGCGGAAAAACCTTCTCGAATAGGTAGTTTTTTACCTCCAGATCGAGACGGTCCGTCGTTGCTTTTGGGTCGGCTGCCGTGCCGTTTCGGTAGGTGTTGAATGCAATGATATAGGCCGCACGCGAGGCGGGGCTGTAGTAAAAATGTAGTGCAAAATTGTTCTGATGACCGCTATGGCCAATGAAACGCTGGCCGAAATTGTCTTCGGTAAAGAATGAGCGGCCCATGAAATCCTTTCGGTTCTGCCCATTCTTTGGTTCGTCGAGAACATCGACGACGGGTGCGAACATCTCCTCGAGGCTGGACCGTTTTAGTACGACGTCATAATCAGCCCTTGGTTTCAGGTCTCCGATCAGGAATTTCAGATACTTCGCCATGTCGGTCAGAGGCGAATTTAGGCCGCCGTTCGAGACGGTGATGTCGGTGTCCATATCAAAAATACCCTCGGTCATCTTGCCGTCCTGAGCGATCGCATAGCTGTGCGACCGCTGTTTTAGAAGATGATTGGGCGTCGTGTCGTAATAGCTCGCACGCATATCGAGCGGCCGCAGGACATTTTTGTCCATGTAAACCTCAAAATCCTCGCCCGACAGCCGCTCGATGACCTGGCCGAGATATACGACGCCGGGATTTGAATAGCTGTATTTGCTGCCCGGTTTGAATAGAATTTCCGTGTACGGCATCATCGCGACTAGCTGCGACCACTTAGTCGGCTCTGGCGGGTGCCAATCTTTATCACCACCAAATGGCCAGGTCCCGCCGCGAAAACCTGCGGTATGCGACATCAATTGTCCGATCGTGATCTCGTCCGTCGAGCCAAAAAGATTGTGTACAGCCCTTAATTCCGGCACATACTTTGTGATCGGATCATGGAGTTTCAAGCGCCCGCGATCGCGCAACTGCATTATCGCAATGCCGGTCAGCGTCTTTGTGATCGACGCCCAGTGAAAGATCGTGTCCTTGTCGACTGCGGATTTATTGGCGATATGGGCCGAGCCGTAGATTTGATGGTCGATGACTTTGCCCTCATGCACCATCAAAAACGCGCCGCCGACTATCGCGTAGTTCTTCATTCCCTTCTGGTAAAAGGCGTCAAATTTTTTGAGTTCGTCTCTAACGCTCTCCATATTCTGAGAATAAACCGGCGAGATCGCGGCCGCAGCCAATATTATCGTCAACAATATTTTCATTATCGATCACCATCCGGTATGGATCTTCCATTTATCGACTATCGTGCCGCCATCGAGCACATTGTAATGCGTGTGCTGGGCGGCGGTCATGCACGAATGATTTGCGACGATGCGAACACGTGAGCCGACTTTGAGTTTGTCAAAAAGTCCGTCATCGTCAACTGTCATTTCGCCGTGCTCCTGCGAGAGCGAATCGATACGCAATCCGAGATCGTTCCCGTCCAGATCAATTACGCGGCCATACCCGCAGGCCGCGTCAAACTGCACCGGCCCGCGGTCTTTCGACATCGCGATACCGCCCGCATCGACGATGATCTTTTTGAATTGGCGGCTAACGTGCGTCACTGCGGCGAGCACAGTCAGGGCACAATCATCGAACGAGCAACTCCCCTGTGTCGCCTGAAACGCGTCGAAAAAGATGTAGTTACCTGGTCGTATCTCGTCGATCCCTTCGAGGTGGTCGACGTGCGAGATCGTAGGCGTCGAGCCAATGCTGACGGTCGGGACATCAATACTGTCAGCACGTAATTTGGCTGCGAACGCAACCATCACGTCGCGCTCCTGTCGGGCCATCGTAAGAATTTCCTCGGTCGATCTGCCGTGATAAGAATGCCCGGCATGCGTCAGAATGCCCGCAAAATGGAGGTTTGACGCATCTGCGATAGCTCGCGGTATCGCCATAGCCATCGGGTCGACAGGCTCGACGCCGCAGCGGTGGTAGCCGCAATCGGTCTTCAGGAAGACGCTGATATTTACATTCGCTGTCGCGGCTGTCTCTGCAAGTAACTGCGTCGTTGTGAGGTCATCGGTGATGACATTGAGCAGCGTGCCGCTCTGAATGATCTCAATTACTTCGCTGAATTTTCCCGGCTCGATCGGTACAGCGTAGGTGATGTCGTTGAAGCCATCGTTTGCAAATGCAAGCGCCTCAGCGAGCGTCGAGACGGTTACCGCGCCATCGTGCCCAGCCGTCTGGATCCGCGCGACCTCGGTGCATTTGTGTGTTTTTATGTGCGGTCGGAGGCGAACATTATTCCGCGTGGCGATCTGACTGATACGTTCGGCATTGCGCCTGACGCGATCCAGATCGAGAACGAGGCACGGCGTCTTTAGGTCATTCATCGGTTAGTTTTGGCGGTTCTTTAGGATCTTGACGAACGATCCGGACCGCAGTTCGTCGAGCGTGATGCTCGTGCGTCGAGTCGCTTCTTCCTCAGTGATCGCACCACAGTTTATCGCTCGTAAAAAGTAGTTCAACAGGCCTTGGCCGGTTGCGGCGTCATCAAAAACATCGCCGACGAGCGTTGCCTGCGCCGCCTTTTCGACAAAGTTGCGAAGGCGTTCGCTTGCCGCATCGAGGCCTTCGAGAAAGAATGTGTAAACCGCAGCGTACCTCGTCGGCAATTGTCCAGGATGCAAATCCCAACCCTGGTAAAATGCGTTGGCGAGCGAATGGCGACAATGGTCGTAGTGCAGCCTCCACGCACGCCGAACGACCGTGTTGTTCTCTTTGATCTGCTCGGTCGTTAGATTCTCACCGCGGTTCGGAGCGACCGGCATGATGTTCGTAGCCCCATCCGAAAGCCAAATGCTCGTGCCGCCAAATGCAACTTGCATTGCATTTCGAGCGAAATCACAAGCTGGATGAAGCATGTCCTGATACGCCGCCGTTATCGAGCAACTCGCCGTGTAATCGTATGTCCCAAAATGTGCACCACTACATCGTCCGCGCGCGGCCTCAAGCATCCGTGGCAAGCCCGAACTGCCGTCCGCCGCAATGATCGACTGCGTCGTCTCGACCATCATTTCCATCTTAAGCGAACCGGCAGCAAGTCCAAGCTTCGGTTCGATCTCGTCAAAAATATCGATCAGCGTCGTGACTTGCTCCGGCGTCACGATCTTTGGCAGCGTAACAACGAAATTCTCCGGCAGCGTGCCGCCAGTTGCAGTCGTGAGTGTCGTCAGAAAAAGATCAAGTGTACGGATCGCACGGGCATGAAGCTCCTCGCTAAAGGTCTTTATCCGAATACCGATGAACGGCGAGATCGTGCCGTCGGCCATTCCTTTCGCGACCTCATTTGCAGCAGCAACTACGTGGCCGTCTTCTTCTGCGTCGGGCCGCGTGCCATAGCCGTCCTCAAAATCTATGCGAAAATCTTCGACCGCCTCGCGACCGAGTTTTTCAGCAACTCGTTCGAAGACAGTTGAGCTTATTTGAGTTGGAATTCCAAGCGTTTCCGCAAAAGTTGCCGCGTCGGGAGCAAAAGCATTGAACGAACGAACGGCAAGCTGGCCAAGCTTTGCCGTCGTGTCCGATTTGAATAAATGGGCGCCGCCATAGACCGTGTGCACAGGTTGACGCCGACCGGATTCGCCCGGATATCGGTCAGCAAAAGCGGACATCGTCGATTTAAGTCGGCTTGAAAAACGCTCAAAGGAATCCTGAGAAAGAGAGGTTTTCATAAGTAACTATCGTGCCAATCGTGCCTCGATCAGCCCATGAGGTTCGTCGGTCGGGATGAAGATACAGTTCTTGTTCTCAATCCCAAATTTGGAAATATCGACGGGAAGGCAGTGTATGTTCGGCAGCGAAAAATATATCTCATCGATCTCGGTAAACTGAGCCAGCGCAGCCTCACCGATGGCATACAACGTATGTTGTACCGAGAGACTGTCGTGATCGGAGAATGTTTTTAGAATGCACTGCCTGATTCCATTCCACGCCTCGTCGGTCGCGTTGTCGGGATTGCCGTATGTCCAAGTCGCTTTGACCGATGTTGCCAGGATGCGGTCGGTGACCTCGAGCAGGGTTGTGTATTCGTCCTTGATAAAACCTACGAAGCCAGATTCAGCAGATTTAAGCACGATCAACTCTTCGACACCGGAAACAACGGAAACTGTTTCACGCGTCGCGTCGATCTTTGCGGTACGTTTCTCTCGGCTGCCACGGACAAATGCGTGCGGATGGTCGCGTCCGTCAAACTTCATTCGTTTCCACGAGTGGTCGCTAATATCGATTACCGCACGTAAGACGTGAGTGTTGTTGTCGAGAAAATGTGAGGCGAGCCGACGGCCGAACAATTCGATCTGCTCGAGGCCATCATTCATGCCAGCGAGTGCGTACACGGTGTTTTTCATCGTGTCGGTCGGCAGGCAGAGGCTGTTGTCGCCTATCGTGTGAATTGCGTCGAAATCGCCTTCGAGAGCGATGTTCAATGTGAGGCTTTGGATCTCCTGTCGGCCGGCGAGGCGGGCGACTTTCATCAGCCTAACACGCGATTTACCGTAATTGTCCTGTACGATCCTGACAGGCATTTGATATTAGCTCCCGCGATAGGTTGAGTAGCCAAATGGGCTCAGCAGCAACGGAACGTGATAATGCTGCGTTGGATCTTTCACCACAAAACTGACCGTTACCTGCGGGAAAAAACACTCGATGCCATGCAGTAAAAAGTAAGGGCCCGTCTCGAATACAAGTCGGTAATGGCCGGGCAAAAATGCTTCGCGCGTAGAGAGAAGGTCATTGATGCGGCCGTCGATATCGGTAATTCCCTCGGCAATTGCCTGCCATCCGGCGGTGTGCGTTTTGCGTTCGAGGGCAACCGGAATACCCGCTCCAGGTTTGCCTGATGTGGTGTCGAGGATGTGTGTTGTTATGGCACTCATTTTTCTAGAAGTTTGCTCAGACGGATCTCTGTGATCTTTCGTTGTTCTTCACCGGCGATCGCGAGTTCGGTTTGTACAGAGTTACCCAACCGGGCCCGACAGATGGCTAGCATTTCTTCAGCAGTTTTCCCGCTTGCACAGACGATAAATATAAACCCGAATCTGTCTTCGTACAAGCTGTTAACGTCAGCAAGCTCATCGAGGACATCTTTTGCCGCTGAATCAACGCCTGATTGCTCGCCAATGGACCAGTGGGCAGCTTGAATATTCTGATTTGCAGCGGCTTTTTTAGAACCGATCTTCGGATGGGCGGCAAATACCTCAAGATGATCGACCGTCGAAAGCAAACGCCAGATTTCAGTAGCGGTTTCGAACAGATCTTCCAGCATTGCGAACGGCCGGGCAGCCGCCATTCGATGAGCCCAAGCCTGCGAACCACAGCAATCGAGGAAGGCAGATTGAGCTTCGTCGTGGGTCAAGGCGTTGAGCCATGCAAGTTTTTTGTAGATCTGATAGCTCACGCGATTCGTCCATACAGCCGTAGCCGACTGACACCGCCGTCGGGATAAATATTAAATCGTACGTGCGTCACAGCCCCAAGGCCGGCGAGTTCGCTCGAATACGTATGCCGCATATGGGACTGCAATTTCGACATTGGAAGCAGTTCACGCCAGTCGGAGCCATCACCGCCCTCGAGCATACAGCTTTCAGGGTAATTGCCTCGAAAGAACGAGGTATCGACCTCGACCCGCGTGATCGTTCCAGCAGCACCGAGCCGGACGATGCACCAATCATGTCCCGGGCCGCGTCGTCGTCTTGTTTCCCAGCCATCGCTCATGTCATGACCAAAACCGGGCATAATTAGATTTTGCCGATGGCCAAAGAACTCATCGCTCGCGGAGATCACATCGCCACCATTTTCGGCTGCCGCCAGATCGAGCTCGCTGTTTCGTTTTCTCAACTCATCCCAATCCGGCAAGACGTTGCCGTGAACTCGAAGCCGTGCGACCCCGCCATCCGGATATATCTTCAATCTCAAATGAGTGACGCGCCCTGTGTCCGCGATCTCAAATTTATTCTTGGAATCGCCCTGTAACTCAGAAACCGGCAATATCTCCCGCCACTCAGTAGCCTCCGCAAGCAATTCGTCAACATTCGGATGTCCGTCAACCGTACACGCCTCAAGCGAGCAGTGCGATGGGAAATTGCCCCGAAAGAATGCCGTATCGACCACGACGCCTTTTATTTCACCAGGCATCCCGAGCCGGATGACGCACCAATCAAAAGGCTCGTCCAGACGTGGCGAGCGTCGCCGTCGTGATTCCCAACCGTCCATCCATTTGCCGTCATCGGTATAGAGGCCTTCTTTCCAAACGGGAGCCGCAGATCGGATCAGATTCTCTTTCGGCGCGAAAAAATCGTCGTTGGCTGCGAGCACGGCACCACCAAGTTTTTCGGACGCGAGATCGATCAATGCAATGAATTCCATAATTCTTTTAACCTCGATGCCGTCCGGGCGGTGCCCCGGGCCATATTTCGTCCGGGCTGACAGGCATACTTTGGTTCGGGCCGAGGCGTTCGGCCGCAATATTTGCGACGATAAAATTTTCCGGAGGAACCGGATCGCCCGCCATACGTCTAAGCATAGCAAGCTGTCCTGCGTGAGTCATTGCGTCCGAAAACGGTCCGGCGTGTCCGATTCGATATGCCGGGCAACGTCCTCGATCATTTCATGCAACCGCACGATCTCGTCCGCTATTGTCGGCAAGGGCTCGGGCCGATACTCACCGCCTACAAAGAAAGTTCGGGAATAACCCAAGACGCTCGTCATGTGACGTACCAATTCCGCCGGTGTGCGAACGCCGTAGCCCGTCGATAATTCTCCAAACGCGGCAGGCGCGTCACGCAGAGCCTTCTGCGTCCGGTACGCGAGGGCCGCGAGAAAGTGGCGCAGCATTTCCCGTTTATCATCGATCGCCATTCTGGTTTATTCTATCAACAAAGCTCCCTGCGGTGTTTCAAAACGACCGATGCTCTCGTAAACGACCTGCCCGCCAACGTATTCTCTTTCAACCACGCCAAGCAAATCCATACCTGAATACGGTGTGAGTTTGTGCCGATGCTGAATTATTGACGAATCGACTTTAAAATCCTCTTCCGGATCCCAAACAACAATATCCGCGTCGAATCCGGCTGTCAGCTTGCCTTTATGGTCACTCAACCCGGCTAGCTTCGCTGGCTGGGCTGACATTAAACGAGTAAGATCGGAGATCCCAAACCCGCGCTTTTTCAAATTCGTCCACATCACCGGCAAACCAAATTGCAAAGCCGCGATCCCGCCCCACGCATCCATAAAATCCCCTGATTCCTGCAACTTCAGAGCGGGTGTGCACGGGCTGTGGTCCGATACGACCATATTGATCGTACCATCGGCTATCGCTTCCCAAAGCTTTTCTCGGTTCTCGCGTTCGCGCACTGGCGGGCAGCATTTGAAATGCGTCGCACCATCGGCGATCTCTTCGGCGGCGAATGTCAGATAGTGCGGACACGTCTCGACTGTCAACGGCAAACCCTCGGCCTTGGCTTCGCGGAGCATCGGCAATGCGTCCGCCGACGAATGATGAACAATATGAACACGGCAATTCGTCTCACGACATAGCTTTATCATCAAGGCGATCGCCTCGTTTTCGGATTCTCGCGGACGCGACCGTAGAAACGTGTCGTATGCTCTAGGATCCAAACCTGCAAGAGATGCCGCCGCTGCATCGATCGGCCCCGGCACCTCGGCATGGACGAGCAGAACCGAGCGAAGCCGTGCGATCTCGGGCATCGCAATTCTGAGGTCAGGTTCGGTGACGTGCGGGAATTCGTCAACGCCCGAATGGATCAAAAAGCACTTAAAACCGCGAACACCGCGCTTGATCAGCGGGGCCAGTTCGCCCGTGTTTCCCGGCACGACACCGCCCCAAAATGCGACATCGACCGTACACTTCCCTCTCGCAGCTACTAGCTTTTCCTCAAAGCCGGCCAGCGTTGTCGTCGGCGGAATACTGTTAAGCGGCATATCGACGATCGTCGTCACGCCGCCTGCCGCAGCAGCTCGCGTTGCGGTCTCATAGCCTTCCCATTCTGTCCGGCCCGGCTCATTTACGTGAACATGCGCGTCTACGTTTCCGGGCATCACGACCGAAATTCCTGCATCGTCGAGCGGAATACCTGACGGCACATCGTCCCATTCGCCGACGCGCTCAATCTTTCCGCCGCCAATATGGACGGTCGCCGGGCCTGTGATCAGCGGCGTCACGACACGCCTGCTACGAATGATGAGATCAGTCATTTTTGTAACTATATCAGCAACTCGCGATCAATGGCACGTTGTCTTGAGCCTCGCGAGTCCGCATAATAGGTGAAACATGACATTTCCCCGAGCAAGTGGAATCTTGTTACACCCGACCTCGCTGAGCGGCACCTTCGGGATCGGCGACCTAGGCCCCGCCGCGTTCGAATTCGTCGATTTTCTGGCCTCGGCGGGTCAGAAATATTGGCAAATACTTCCGCTCGGGCCAACGTCGATGGGCAACTCACCGTATTCTGCGTACTCGGCTTTCGCCGGAAGCCCACTACTGATCTCACCGGAAATGTTAGTCAAAGACGGGTTGGTTAGTTCGGATTCGCTTGAAACCGCGCCGACATTCGCGACCGATCGAGTCGATTACGACGCAGTCACGGAACGGAAAAACTCTCTGCTCAACGAAGCCTTCGAAACATTCAAAGCCTCGTCAAATTCGCCGCCGGCCGAGGAGTTTGCTTTTTTCCGACGAGAGAACGCTTGGTGGCTCGACGACTACGCCGCCTTTCGAGCGATCAAACAAGCGCATGATAACAGCCCTTGGGCCCGATGGGCAGAGCCGATACGTTTGCGTAATTCGGACGTTCTCGAGCAGACAAGATCACAACTCGCGAGAGAGATCGAAGCCGAGCGTTTCTCTCAATTTCTTTTTTTTCGGCAATGGTTGGCCTTAAAGAAATACGCAAATAGCAATGGCGTGCAGATCATCGGCGACCTTCCAATCTTTGTCGCTTATGACTCGGCCGATGTCTGGTGCAACCAGTCAAAATTCAAGCTGAATGAGGACGGTTCGCCAAGCGTCGTTGCGGGTGTACCGCCCGATTATTTTTCAAAGACCGGTCAGCTCTGGGGCAATCCTATCTACGACTGGCAGGCGATGCTCGAAGATAATTTCAACTGGTGGACTGCCCGCATCGCATTTTCACTAAAACTCAACGACGTCGTGCGGCTCGATCATTTCATTGGCTTCGTGCGAAATTGGGAGGTTCCGGGTGGAGACAAAACCGCAGAGAATGGTGCGTGGGCGAGTGTCCCCAGTCGCGAGCTATTCTCGATCCTAAAACAGCGTATCGGCGAACTTCCGATCATTGCCGAGGATCTCGGCTCAATGACCCCTGAGGTCGAGGCACTTCGTGACGAGTTGGATTTTCCAGGAATGCGAATCCTGCAATACGCCTTTGGCGGCGATGCGTACAATCGAGATCTGCCGCACAACTACAACCAAAACACTGTCGCCTACACAGGCACACACGACAACGATACGACGATGGGTTGGTACAAGACGGCTCCGAAGAGCGTCAAAACGCATTGCCGAAAATACCTGCGAACCGGGGCCCGCGAGATTCACTGGGACATGATCCGTGCATGTCTCGCCTCGACCGCGAACACAGCGATCATCCCTATGCAGGACCTCCTCGGTCTCGGCAGCGAGTCCCGTATGAACACCCCGGCGACCGCGAACCGCAATTGGGAGTGGCGATTGGAAGAAGGCTCGCTTAGCGAGGAGATCGTGAACAGACTGCTCGATTTATCTCAGACCTATGGACGATCATAGATCCAAAGAAAGCTAAGAAATTGAGCCACGAATGCACGAATACTTCGATCAATTTGTAAGGTCTCCTTTGTTATTAGTGCATTCGTGGCTAAATACTTTGAAAACTCTCATTTATTTGACTTGAAACCCGATTTCGCGTACAACAATACCTGTTTTCATCTATAAAAGTTAACGGCAATTGCACCTAAGGTTTTGCTCTTTATGGCGTCTAATCTGGTTTCGATTCAACGGCGTGGATTTGGTCAGACGATGCGTAAGGACGGCTGGTGGGTCGCACCTTTGCTAACCTTCATCGGTCTTGGAGCGTTTGTTGTTTATTCTACGTGGGCCGCATTTCAAGGGAATCATTATTGGGTTCCCGGCACGGGCTATCTTTCGCCATTCTATTCGCCCGAACTTTTTGGCACATCGCCCCATTCACTCTTTGGCCCGGCTCCGACCTGGCTACCGACGTGGTTGCCGTTTTCGCCTGCACTTTTGATACTGTGGGCTCCGGGCGGATTTCGATTTACTTGCTATTACTATCGCGGGGCCTATTACAAAGCAATGTGGGCCGACCCGATCGCCTGTGCCGTCGGCGAACCGCGAAAAGGCTATCGCGGCGAAAATTGGTTCCCGCTGATCCTGCAAAATATACATCGCTATTTTCTCTATATCGCGATCTTTTTCCTGTTTTTTTTGGCATACGACGCGTGGAACGCACTTTGGTTCACCGGTGCCGATGGAAAACAGCACTTCGGCATCGGCGTGGGCACGATCGTACTAACAGCAAACGTCGTGTGCCTCGGCCTTTACACATTCAGTTGCCATAGCTTACGACATCTGGTCGGCGGAATTCATGACGTGCTATCGAACAAACCGATCCGCCAAAAAGCCTACGGATGCGTCAGCGGATTGAACAAACGGCACATGCTGTTCGCTTGGATCAGCCTGTTTGTCGTAGGTTTCTCAGACATTTACGTGCGGATGTGCTCGATGGGAATTTGGACGGATTTTAGATTCTTTTAGGAAGAATTCACCACGGAGTCACAGAGGACACAGAGTGAGTTTAGGTGGTTGAATGAAATTTATTGATTTTCTCTGTGCTCTCTTTGTCTCTGTGGTGAATTGATTTAAATGGATTTTCCAACATTTGAACATGACGTTATCGTCATCGGTGCCGGTGGGGCGGGGTTGCGTGCGGCGATCGAGGCGTCGGGCTCGGGCGTGAGCGTCGGGCTGATATGCAAGTCTTTGCTTGGCAAGGCGCACACCGTCATGGCCGAGGGCGGGATGGCGGCGGCGATGGGCCACAACGACGATCGCGACAACTGGAAAGTCCATTTTTCCGACACGATGCGCGGCGGCCAATACGTCAACAACTGGCGGATGGCAGAGCTACACGCCAGAGAGGCGCCGGATCGAGTCCGCGAACTCGAGAGTTGGGGAGCGGTGTTCGACCGGACATCGGATGGCCGCATAAATCAGCGAAACTTCGGCGGTCACCGCTATCCGCGTCTTGCACACGTGGGCGATCGCACCGGACTCGAACTTATCCGTACGCTGCAAGACCACGGCATCCATCAGGGAATTGAGGTTTACATGGAGGTCACTGTCGTTTCGCTTTTGAAAGACGGCGACCGCGTCGTCGGCTGTCTTGCTTACGAGCGTGAACACGGCCGTTTCCGCATCTTCAAATGCAAGGCTCTCGTGATGGCGACTGGTGGCATTGGTCGTGCCTATAAGATCACGTCAAACAGTTGGGAAGGCACGGGCGACGGCCACGCTCTCGCGTATGACGCCGGGGCGGAACTGATCGACATGGAATTTATCCAATTCCATCCGACCGGCATGGTCTGGCCGCCGAGCGTTCGCGGCATTCTCGTCACTGAAGGCGTCCGCGGCGAAGGCGGCATTTTGCGTAACAGCGAAGGCAAACGCTTTATGTTCAACGACATTCCGGACAATTACAAAGATCAAACTTCGGACACCGAAGAGGAAGGTTGGCGATACGTCACTGGCGATAAAAACGCACGCCGGCCGCCCGAACTCTTAACGCGCGATCATGTCGCGCGGTGTATCATGCGTGAGGTAAAAGCCGGTCGCGGTTCGCCGCACGGTGGTGTTTACCTCGATATTGCGTGGATCAAAGAGAAGATCCAGAACGCCCCCGAGCATATCAAAAAGAAGCTGCCGTCGATGTATCACCAGTTCATGCAGCTGGCCAATCTCGACATCACGACCACGCCGATGGAGGTCGGGCCGACGACGCACTATGTGATGGGCGGAATTCGTGTAAATGCCGACACGCAGGAGTCGACCGTTCCGGGACTGTTCGCGGCCGGTGAGTGCGCCGCCGGCATTAACGGTGCGAATCGTCTCGGCGGCAACTCGCTTTCGGATCTGATCGTATTCGGAAAACGAGCCGGTGAGTACGCCGCGGTCTTTGCGAAAGAGAACGGTCACGGCACGATCGATCCATCTCAGATCGAGGCAACCGCAAAAGCCGCTCTCGAACCCTTCGAACGCGAAGGCGGCGAGAATCCGTACACGATCCAGAGCGATCTGCAAGAAATGATGCAGGCAAACGTCGGCATCGTTCGCCAGCACGACGAGATGATCGAGGCGTTGAACGGGCTCGATGGACTCAAGAGCAGGGCCGCTAAGGTATTCTCTCCCGGCAACATCGACTTCAACCCCAGTTGGCACACTGCTCTCGATCTGCATAATTTATTGACCGTCAGCGAAGCGATCACCCGTGCCGCTATCGAACGAAAAGAAAGCCGCGGCGGGCATTTTAGAGAAGACTTTCAGGCAAAAGACCCGGAATTTGCAAAGTTCAATTTCTCGCTCAGAAAAGGCGAAGCCGGCGGAATGGAGATCAGCAAGATCCCGATCCCCGAGATGCCTGTTGAGTTGAAGCAAGTCATCGAGGAGATGGGATAAGAAAAGTTTTGCCACGAATTACACGAATGGCACGAATAAAAATATATTAGTGTAATTCGTGACATTCGTGGCTAAAAATTCATGAAAGCAACATTCAGCATAAGACGAGGCGGGCGGGAGACGGCGGAGATGGTCGATTATACGACCGACGTGACCGAGGGTATGGTCGTGCTCGATGCTGTGCATCAGATACAGGCCGAGTCGGCCGGCGATCTTGCGTGCCGTTGGAACTGCAAGGCGGGCAAATGCGGTTCGTGCTCGGCGGAGATCAATGGGATGCCAAAGCTGATGTGCATGACGCGGCTCGACACGATTCCTCTCGATCAGCCGGTGACGATCGAACCGATGCGTGCTTTCCCGCCGGTCAAAGATCTGATCTCAGATATCTCGTGGAACTACGAGGTCAAGAAACGCATCAAGAAGTTCAAGCCGCGCAAGCCCGACGCTGAGGACGGCACTTGGCGAATGCAGCAATCCGACGTCGATCGCGTACAGGAATTTCGTAAGTGCATCGAGTGCTTTCTGTGTCAGGACGTTTGCCACGTTCTGCGCGATCACGAAAAACACACTGAATTTATCGGCCCGCGATTTCTTGTTTACACCGCGGCTCTCGAGATGCATCCGCTCGATACCGAGAATCGCGTCGACGAGTTAAAAAACGAATTCGGCATCGGCTATTGCAACATCACAAAATGCTGCACAAAGGTCTGCCCGGAGCATATTACGATCACGGATAATGCTATTATTCCGTTGAAAGAAAGGGTTGTGGATGAGCATTATGATCCGATCAAAAAGCTGGTAAAGCTGTTTAGGAAAAAATGAAACATTCGGGCGCCGATTGGGCCGTGAAACGAAAGCGAGGCCTGGGGCGATATTTGTTGATTGACGGTATTTTGATAACGGGCGGTCCTTTCGCCTTGGTGCTGCAGGTCGTCGGGTATTTTCTTTTTCCCGGGGATGCTCAATCGTTTGGCCAATATTTCAGTGATTCGACGACATGGGTCCGGTTCTTTTTTCACGGAACGCTTTTTGGCCTAACCATGGGATTTATCAACTGGCGGCGAAACGAGAAGGCGTTTGCCGGGCAAAAGACCGAGAATCCGTAGGATTATGTATGAGTTAAAACCTCTATCAACTGAGGCGATTCCCGCCGCCCTGGAGAAGGCCAATCGGTATCGCCTGCTTAACGAGCCCGGCGCCGCTGAGAGCATCTATCTCGACGTGCTGGCGATCGAGCCAGACAATCAGGATGCGTTGAAGAACATCATCCTCGCGATGTCAGATCGCTTTGGTAAGGACTATGCCGTCGGCGATGCGCGCATAGCCGAGTACGTCATGCGGCTCCGCGACGACTACCAGCGAAACTACTACACCGGCATCATGTACGAGCGTCGGGCCAAAGCTACGCTATCAAAAGGCGGCGTCGCGGCGTACGAACTTTTCCGCCAGGCAATGGACTGTTTTGAGAAAGCCGAGGCGATGAAGCCCGCCGGAAATGACGACTGCAAACTGCGCTGGAATGGCTGTGCGCGCATCATTAATGCCAACGGGCTCGCGCCGCGTGACATGCCGAGTGACTTTCTTGAATGACTACGCTTGCAACGGGCGCGCAGTTGTGACATATTTTATTCGCTGTTAAAAGGCGTTAGTCTTATTTCACAAACTCTTTGAGGAGATCAATAGTTATGGCAGGAAAATTTGAGATCAAGGCTGGCAAGACCGGCAAGTTTCGTTTCAATCTAAAGGCGAGCAATGGGCAGATCATTCTGACCAGCGAAGCCTATGAGTCGCGCTCGGCCGCTGTTAAAGGAATCACTTCGGTAAAGAAGAATGCCGGCAACGATAAGCGCTTCGAGCGCAAGACCGCAAAAGACGGCTCGCCGTACTTTGTCATGAAGGCCGCCAATGGCGAACCTATCGGCAAGAGCGAAATGTACAAGACCAAGAAGTCGATGGAGAACGGTGTTGCTTCGGTCGGCAAGCACGCACCTGATGCACCGGTAGTCGATGCAGACGCGAAACCGGCAGCGAAGCCCGCCGCAAAGGCAGCTGCTAAACCAGCCGCCAAGCCAACAGCTAAAGCCGCTGCAAAACCGGCTGCGAAACCACCTGCTAAAAAGGCCCCGGCTAAAAAAGCTCCGGCCAAGAAAGCCGCTCCAAAGAAAGCAGCTAAGAAATAGTTTACGAATGACACAAGACCAGATATAGCCCGAGCGAAAGCTTGGGCTATTATATTTTAAGTATGCAGCAGAAAAGAGTTCGTCTAGGCATTGAGCGTTTTTTGGCAGAAAAGATCGATGTGATCAGCGGCCAGCGTGTCGGTTTGGTATGCAATCAGGCGTCCGTAATGCCCGATACGTTTGCACATGCGGCTGATTCGTTTGGCGAGCGTGACGAGTTTGAGCTGACCACGCTCTTTGGCCCGCAGCATGGCATTCGCGGTGATGTACAGGACAACATGATCGAGACGCCGCACACGATCGACCACCGCACCGGCAAGCCAGTCTATTCGCTCTACAGCGAGACACGCGAGCCGACTGCCGAGATGGTGAAGGATATCGACGCCTTTGTCATCGATCTACAGGACGTGGGCTGCCGCATCTACACGTTCGTTTACACGATGGCGAACTGCATGCGGGCGGCAAAAGAGTTCGGCAAAAAGGTGATCGTCTGCGACCGTCCCAATCCCATCAATGGAAATGCGATCGAGGGCAACATCACCGAACGCGAGTTCAAATCGTTTGTCGGCCAGTTTGAGATACCGACGCGGCACGGGATGACGATCGGAGAGCTCGCGAAAATGTTCAACGAGCATTTCGGCATCGGCTGTGACCTCGAGGTCGTTGAAATGGAAGGTTGGACACGTGAAATGTGGGGCGACCAGACCGGTCTGCCGTGGATATTGCCCAGCCCGAATATCCCGACGGTCGATAGCTGTGTTGTTTTCCCCGCGACCGTCCATATCGAGGGTACCGAGCTGAGCGAAGGCCGCGGCACAACCAAACCTTTCGAACTGAACGGAGCGCCATTTATTGATCCGTACAAGTGGGCTGCCGAGCTTGATAAATTTGGCTTCGCAGGCGTGAAGTTTCGACACGTTTTTTTTCGCCCTACGTTCCAGAAATGCGCCGGACGGGTCTGCGGGGGCGTGCAGATCCACGTCGCCGACCGCGAGGCGTTCACACCCGTCATCGTCGGTATCGCCATGATCAAAACGGCCTACGACATGTACACCGAGCATTTCCAGTGGAAACAGGAAGCGTACGAATACGTCTTTGACAAGAACCCAATGGATGTCGTCTGCGGCACGGATAAGATCCGCAAGAAGATCGAAAGCGGCGTTTCGCTAGCCGAGATCGAGACGGAGTGGGCGGACGGCTTGACGGCGTTTCGTGATGCGAGGAATCCGTACTTGCTTTATTGATCAGATTTTCGACGGCTTATAACTGACGACATTTTCCGCCATGCCCTGGAATACGAAGAAGTGGAAGGGCAGAACCGAGTACCAATACATGCGGCCAAGCAGGCCCTTGGGGCGGAACGTCGCGGTTTGTTTCAGTAAGTCCTTACCGTCTTCCCGAACGATCAAAAATTCGAGCCATGCTTCGCCGGGCAGCTTCATTTCGGCGTAAAGCAAAAGCCTTTTGTGCGACTTGTCGGCGACAAGAACACGCCAAAAATCCAGAGTGTCTCCCGCGTAAATTGTGTTGGAGTTGGTCCGGCCGCGGCGGAGCCCGACACCCCCGAACATCTTGTCCATGACGCCTCTGATCGACCACAGCCAGTTTGTGTAATACCAGCCACGATTTCCGCCGATCGACCAGATATTGTCCAGCACTTGATCGGGATCGGTCGTTATCGGCACAAGCCGTTCGTCGACAAAGCATCCGTTGACTGGCACCTCCAGATGCTCACGCAGGGAATTATCGCGATAGCTCGAGACAAGCGAATCCTTCCAGCTTGAAACAACGCTGTTCTGCCCGATCTTTTGAAAAGCGAGGTTTACCGCCTCTTGATAGGTCATCGGTTGGATGCCCAGCCGTTGGCCGAGATCGTTTGGTTCTGCGATAACCTCGACCTTCATACTGTTGACCAGATTGACCGCAAGCCGATAGGACGTGCTAGTAACAAAATACAGCCAGTATGACGACAGCTTCGGCGTCATGATCGGAACCGTGAAGATATATCGCTTCAAGCCACGTACCTCGGCAAATTGAAGCAGCATTTCCTTGTACGTCATTACGTCGGGGCCGCCGATATCGTACGACTGGTCGTAGGTGTCTTCACGAAGCAGGACGCCGGTGAGATATTCGAGTACGTTACGGATCGCGATCGGCTGGGTTTTGGTATTCAGCCATTTCGGCGTGATCATTATCGGATGCTTCTCGGCCAGATCGCGGATGATCTCGAACGACGAACTGCCCGAGCCCACAATGATCGCAGCCTTGAGCGACGTCACGGGGACCTTGCTCGTACGCAATACCTCGTCCACTTTTTTCCGCGACGCGAGGTGTTTCGAAAGTTTCGAATCGTTGGTGATCCCGCCCAAATAGATGACCTGCTTTGCCGAGGTCTGATCTATCAGTTTGACGAAGTTCGCTGCGGCGGATTTCTCGAGTTGTTCAAAACTAGACGAGTCGTCGTCGCTCATCGAGTGGATAAGATAATATGCAGCGTCGATGTCACGCACGTCCGGGATCAACTGTCCGTCCTTTAGAAAGTCTATCTCGACGACAGATACCTTCGGGTCGGCATAGAATCCGGTGTCCGGAAACCGGGCCTTATCGCGAACGGCGCAAACGACCTCACACCCCTGCTGGATCAGAAGAGGCAGAAGTCGCTTGCCGATATAGCCATTTGCCCCGGTAAGGAGAATTTTCATTAATGGTAGTTTACTACCGTATCCAGCAGGAGTGATGATCTCCGCTCAAAGTCCCTCTAAGCGCGGCGATCTATTCGCTCAAATTGCTAAAACCAACTGCTCTTGCTCTTCCCGCCGAAGATGCTGCCGAGAACGCCGCGAACGATGGCATTGCCGACTTGGCGTCCGATCGAGGAGCTTGCCGAACGGGCGACGCTCTTCGTTACAGATTCGACCAGAGAATCATTACGGCTACTCGGCGTGCGTGATGCTTTCGCCTCTTCCTTGGCGATCTGCTCCTGTTGCTTGGCGATCATCTCAGCTTCTGCGGCGGCTGCCTGCTCGGCCGCTCGAGTGTCCGCGGCGACCTGAAGCATTTCGTAGGCGGACTCGCGATCAAGGACATTCTCATACACGCCGGCGACGAGCGAATTTGCAATCAATGCCGCACGTTGCTCTGGCGTGATCGGGCCGATCCGGCCGCTGGGCGGCACCACGAACGCACGGTCGACCATCGTCGGAACGCCCTTCCCGTCGAGCGTCGAGATCAGCACTTCGCCGACGCCAAGCTCGGTGATGACCGTTTCGGTATCGAGCTTTGGATTCACGCGGAACGACGAAGCGGCGGCCCGCACGCCTTTCTGCTCCTGCGGCGTGTAGGCGCGAAGAGCGTGCTGCATGCGATTGCCGAGCTGCGCCAGAACCTTCTCAGGAATATCAGCCGGATTTTGCGTGACGAAATAAACGCCTACGCCCTTTGAACGAATAAGCCGCACAACCTGCTCGACCTTTTCGACAAGCGCGGTCGGAGCGTCCGAGAAAAGCAGATGTGCCTCGTCAAAGAAGAAAACGAGCTTCGGCTTCTCGAGATCGCCCGCCTCGGGCAGCGACTCAAAAAGCTCGCTCAACAGCCAAAGGAGAAACGTCGAGTAAAGCTTCGGTGCGTTGATGAGTTGATCGGCAGCGAGCAGATTCAGCACGCCTTTGCCGCCAACGGTCTGCATGAAGTCCTCGAGCTTGACCGCCGGTTCGCCAAAGAAATTGTCGCCGCCCTGTTCGTCGATCTGGAGCAGCCCGCGTTGGATCGCACCGACCGATGCCGCCGAGACGTTGCCGTATTTGAGCGTCAATTCGTGGGCATTTTGCCCGACCCAGGTCATCAGCGCCTGCAGGTCCTTGAGGTCGAGCAGCAGCATGCCGTTGTCGTCGGCGTACTTGAACGCGATCGACAGCACGCCTTCCTGCGTGTCGTTGAGCTGCAAAAGCCGCGACAGAAGCAGCGGCCCCATCTCAGAGACGGTCGCTCTCAGCGGGTGGCCGGCCTTACCAAAAACGTCCCATATCGTCGCCGGAAAGCCCTCGAATGCCGGCGTGATGCCGAGCAGTTCGTTACGAGCATCGATCTTTGCATTACCGCCGCCGGCCTGCGTGACGCCCGTCAGATCGCCCTTGATGTCGGCCATAAAGACCGGCACGCCCCGCGAGCTAAAGCCCTCGGCCAGCTTTTGCAGAGTCACGGTCTTACCCGTTCCGGTCGCCCCGGTGATCACGCCATGGCGATTAGCCATCTGCGGCAGTAAAAAAAACTCAGCCTCGGTGTTCTTTGCTACTAGTATCGGTTCGGTCATATTTTTATTTAGAAGAAAGGAACTCTTGCCCGCGAATAACGCGAATGAAAACGAATAAGAGAAAATTAGGTCAGACGCATTTATTCGTGCCTATTCGCGTAATTCGCGGGCATAACTCTTTTCATGGTTCTAACAGTTTTCGTACTTCCAATTTCGGCGTTTGCCTTCGCTTAGCCATTCGATGGTGGTCGCGAGGCGTTTGTCTCGCGTTTGCTCGGATTTCGCATCGGCGATCCACTCGGCAGATCTTTGAGCGCGGTCAGCCGCCCAAAGCTCCCCATCGCCGTCCGCGTTTTAGAGAATTCATCCGTCTCCATCAGCGACTGTTTCCAAAATCCAAACGTACAGTGCTCCTTGAACGAAGCAAACCCGCAAAGAATGCCTTTATATTCAAAACTAGGCATCGACCACTTCAGCGTCTCTTTCACATCCGGGCAAGTCTCATGCACAAGTGCTCGTACGTGCCTCAAAACCGGCTTGGCAAAATCACCAGCCTTCTCTATATAAGCACCGATGCGAGGGTCGATCATCGGCATAATCGCTACTATACTGCAAAATTTCCTCCAATTGTTAATTGGCCATTGGTGAATTGTAAATTGGCAGAAAAGCTCCATTCTTTCCCAATTAACAATATTTCAATTACCAATTTACAATTTCCGATTCTCTTTTCGAATAACCACCTTGAGAGCCGACCATTTCTCGTCAACCGCACAGACCTTCACATCGACCAGCCCCAGCGGAAACGCAGCCTCGCGAACCATGTCTTCGGTGATCTCGGTCGGTAGCCTGGCGGCCTTCTTATACCACGAAACCCAGATCGCCCCGTCCTGCTTTATCACATTCCGAAGCCGCGCCAGTTCGCTAAAAAGCTCATCGCGGCTATTAATGAAAAGGTGAACGATATCGATCTCGCTGGCAAGCTCGGTCGTGATCGTACAACTCTCCGGAACTGGATCGAGCAACTGCTCATAGTTAGCGGGTGCGTTGACCGTCAACACGAAACTCCCTTCCTTTATCCCCAGCTTTTTAGCTAGGGGAGTTCCTGAATAACCAACATCGCTCATATGAACATACGATCCGCACCAATTTCGAATTTCAAACAGTATAATGCCTGTCCAAAAAATGTACATTTTGCGGCGCTATGTTTGTTAAAAAGCCTCTTTTATTCGATAATCATTAGTTTTGATATTCACGACAATTTCCTGACGCGGCTGCTGATCGCAGAGCAAGGAAAAGGAAGAGAAAAGAGAACTAGTATGAACAGTTACGTAATTTACATGGTGCCGGCGTTGGGCATTTTGGGGTTGGTGGTGATGGCGATCAAGTCGGCTTGGGTGACCAAGCAGGACGCCGGCGACGAGAAGATGCAGGAGCTCGCCGGTTATATCGCCGACGGGGCGATGGCGTTCCTGAAGGCCGAGTGGCGGGTGCTGAGCATTTTTGTCGTGTTTACGGCCGCTTTGCTCGCCTATACCGGCACGATCCATGAGATAGACGGGCGACAGATCCATTCGAGTTGGATCATTTCGATCGCATTTATCATCGGAGCCGTATTTAGCGCGACCGCCGGATACATCGGCATGAGAGTCGCGACCAAGGCGAACGTCCGCACCACGCAGGCGGCCCGCACGAGCCTGAAGCAGGCTCTGAAAGTGTCATTTACCGGCGGAACTGTGATGGGACTGGGCGTGGCGGGACTGGCGGTTTTAGGCCTCGGCGGATTGTTCATAGCTTTACTCGCGATGTTCGCGGATCTCGGGGTAAATCAGGTGAAGACCGCGATCGAAGTTTTGACCGGATTTTCGCTCGGAGCTGAGTCGATCGCTCTGTTTGCACGCGTTGGCGGCGGTATTTATACCAAGGCCGCTGACGTTGGCGCCGATCTGGTTGGTAAGGTCGAGGCGGGAATTCCTGAGGATGACGTTCGAAATCCTGCGACCATCGCGGATAACGTTGGCGATAACGTCGGCGACGTGGCCGGCATGGGCGCTGATCTTTTTGGTTCGTACGTCGCGACGATTTTGGCAACGATGGTGTTGGGGCAGGAGATCGTGGTTAAGGACGCGTTTGGCGGAATGTCGCCGATCCTTCTACCGATGGTCATCTGTGGCCTCGGCATCATTTTCTCGATCATCGGCTGCTCTCTCGTCCGCATCAAGGACGATAAGTCGAGCGTGCAGAGAGCTTTGAACATCGGGAACTGGTCTTCGATGCTGCTGACGGTGATCGCGTCGTTCTTTGTGGTGATGTGGATGCTGCCGGACGGAGCTATCACATCGCGTACCAATACATTCAATAAATGGGGCGTTTTCTACGCTATCGTCGTCGGAACGATCGTTGGTGCGATCATGAGTATCGTTACCGAATACTACACCGCCATGGGCAAAAGACCCGTGCTCTCGATCGTCCAACAATCTTCCACCGGCCACGCCACCAACATCATCGGCGGCCTCTCCGTCGGCATGAAATCGACCGTCATTCCGATCCTTACCCTGGCAAGCGGCATCATCGCTTCCTACTACTTCGCCGGCCTCTACGGAGTCGCGATTGCCGCAGCCGGTATGATGGCAACTACTGCGATGCAACTTGCGATCGACGCATTTGGTCCGATCGCCGATAACGCCGGCGGCATTGCAGAAATGAGCCAGCTACCACCTGAAGTACGCGAGCGTACCGATAATCTCGATGCCGTCGGCAATACGACTGCGGCGACAGGAAAAGGATTTGCAATTGCCTCTGCAGCTCTTACATCCCTCGCATTGTTCGCAGCCTTCGTTGGCATGGCGGGCATCGATCGCATCGATATTTACAAGGCAAATGTACTCGCTGGCCTATTCGTAGGCGGCATGATCCCGTTCATTTTCTCGGCATTGTGCATCCAGGCTGTAGGCAAAGCGGCAATGGAAATGGTTGAGGAAGTCCGCCGCCAGTTCCGCGAAATTCCGGGCATCATGGAATATAAGGCCAAACCGGAATACGAGAAATGCGTTGCGATCTCGACCAATGCATCGATCAGGCAAATGATGATGCCGGGAGCGATCGCCTTGATCACACCGGTTCTGGTTGGTTTTACAATGGGGCCTGAGGTTTTGGGAGGCCTGTTGGCAGGTGTTACCGTTTCTGGCGTTTTGATGGGCATCTTCCAGTCGAATGCCGGTGGTGCATGGGACAACGCGAAGAAATCCTTTGAGAAAGGCGTAATGATCAACGGCGAAATGGTATACAAGGGATCAGAGGCTCACAAGGCATCCGTCACCGGTGATACGGTTGGCGATCCGTTCAAGGATACC
>JANNWQ010000235.1:0-3930 GCA_031408595.1 Acidobacteriota bacterium
CTCCGAATAATCCATCTCCACCCTTGCTCTAAACGCATCGCCGTACATGCCTTTTCGCGACTGCATATTTAGCTCCAATTCGCGCAGTAGTTTGAATTTGCCGGTGCCTGACCACGTTGTTCTCTCGCGATCGAATACAAAATCTCCGTGCGATGCCGAGCCGGTCGTGTGTTCGGCGGTGGTGACGAGCATAATTGTCGGCGTCTCTTTGATACGGGTGCGATAGCGGAACCAATAGGTCTTTGGCACCATCTGTAATTTATCTTTTGGCAAGCCCGCGAGGTTCATCCAAATGCAGCCGAAACCCTTTGCCTGCACCAGATAGTCGGCGGCGATAAATGTTTTTTCGACATCGCCGCCACAGCGGATCCAGAGCAGTTCTTTCAATCTCACACCGGCCAACACCGCCGAACGTGGGTCGAAACTTCCGGTCGCATCCACGCAGGCACATATCTCGCCCGCGGCGGTCAACTGAGCCAAAACCGCCATCGCAAGGCTCGTTTTGCCCGTACTCGGCCCACCCTCGATCTCGACGACCGTTCCGCGAGTCATCTCCAGCCCAAAGGCATCGAGCAGCAATTCCTCGGAATGTTTTTGCTCTTCCTGTAGGCGGGCGAGGGTTTTTACAAGCGTCAGTTGGGCCATTTGGGGTCGTCAAAATAACGTGCCACTATCGCACGATGTCTTATCAATGAAACGATATAGAAAGAATATTACAGCTAAACAGAAAAGGCAAGGTTTCTGATTGAGCAGATGTGTATTGCCGCACAGACGTTTATGAGCTATAAGTGTTCACTCTACCTTCCTAGCGTGAACTTATGGCTTTACCGTATAAGAATGTACTTTCAGTAATTTTCGCCATGTTAATTGGCGTCTTCGGGCTTTCGTTGGTCTTTTCTGATCTTGGCCCCGGCGAGGCATGGTGGGGGCGTGTGCTTGTCGCCACGCTTTTCTTCTTTTTCTGCGGCCTAGGAATTGGCTGGTTTAATCCACGGTTTTGGATGATTGCAGGACTGAGTGCGTGGGGCGGAATTCTTATGGGCGGATTACTCGTGTTTTTCGCCCTTCCCAAATACGAAACCGCAGCCTTTGACGCTCACGAGCCGCCATATATTTCTGTTGGTTTGATTATGCTATTTTTGCCCGTTACCTTCTCATTGGTCGGTGGATACGTCGGAAAAATGATCGGCCAGCGCATGGCAAAAACCAAGAATCCGGCCTCAAATTGACATAACTTTTTGCTTTACCTTTCACTCTTTTAAACATACAATTTTCCCAAGTCCAAAAAAGAACCAAATTTATGGTTCCCAGTCAGGCAACTATTGATCGGAGGTCACTCATCATAGCCAGCGAAGAAGTTCTACAATCCGGCAGAGATATTTTGGGAGTGACCATGGATCCACACTCGGCGGTTATCGAGAGGGACATCGCTTTTCGGTTTGAGAGTGCGGCTGAATTGCCGGCTTTTGCCGCGCCTGTTGTTGAAGAGAGCTTTGACACGGCCGCACCTGACATCGATCTTTGCCGTCTCGCGGCGAATGGCAACATCGCAGCGTTTGAGCTTATTTACGAGCGATATCACCGCCGTACATACAGCCTCTGCCTGCGAATGACCTCGAATCAGACCGAGGCAGAAGATCTCACGCAGGAAGTTTTCATCCAGCTATTTCGCAAGATCGGGAGTTTTCGCGGTGATTCGGCCTTTTCGACGTGGCTGCATCGTTTGACGGTGAATCAGGTACTGATGCACTTTCGCCGACGTAGCGTAAAGAACGAAAAGACCAGCGAAGACGGTGAGATGCCGGAACAGACGGTTGCCGGTTCGGCTAATCCGAATAAGATGCAGGTCGTCGACCGCATCGCATTGAAAAATGCGATCGCTGAGCTGCCAAATGGCTATCGCAACGTATTTATTTTGCACGACGTCGAGGGCTTTGAGCACGAAGAGGTCGCCCGCTTGATGGGCATCTCAGTCGGGACGTCGAAATCGCAGCTTCACAAGGCAAGGTTGAAACTGCGTGGGCTTTTGATCAAAAAGCAGGATTAGGCAGAGCACATTTCTAAAAAGCACGAACGCGGGAAACTTCGTTCGTGTTTTTTGTGCCGATTTTTGTTAAGAAATGTAAAGATTTGGCCGCAGTCAAGGCAACTTTTAAGTCGCGAGGCTAATCTATCAATGTGGAAGAAAAAGTAAGATTCGTGCAGGCTGGCAGCCTGCGATCCGACTAAATGAATTGCGACGAGTGTAAAGGTCTAATAAGCCAGTTTTTGGACAGCGAACTTGAGGAAACTCAAGCAGCGTCGATTCGCACGCATCTTGTGATGTGCGGCGAATGCGCAATCGTCTGCGAAGACTTTGCCTCGATCCTGGATGTTTGCACCGGTGAATCTGCGGATGATCTTGTCCCTGCAAATTCCAAGGCAATGTGGTGCCGCATCAATAACATCATCGAGAACGAGATCAAGCCTCCGCCGCCTGTTGTCGCCCCACAGAAGCGATTTTGGCAGTTTTCGTTTGGCCAGCTTGCAACGGCGTTGGGCGTTATTGCTGTAGTGAGTTCGCTCGCGACTTTTGTAGTGATCCGTAGTTATTCTGAACCGAGAACGGACGATTTCACGACGCGTTCGGCGGCGACGCAGACTACGTTCGAAAAGGTTCTGAGCAAGGTCGGGCTGATGGATACTCCTCAGCAGGCGCGTGACCGTCGGCTCAAGGAACAGCAGACGGCAATCGATTATTGGAATGCTCGCGTACAGACACGCCGTATCCAGTGGGATCGTGCGACTCGCGACGCATTTGACCGGAATCTACAGGTGATCGACGAATCGGTCAGCGAATACACGACGATCTTGAACCAAGACCCGGAAGACGAGCTTTCGGGCGAGATGCTCGACACAGTGTTGAGCGATAAAATGAATTTACTCCGAGATTTCTCGGACCTTTAGTTTCCTGAAATGATCTTTGGATCTAAAAACCCCTCCGCGAAAACTACGATGCTTTTAGGCGTAGTTTTTTTCTTTGCGCTGTTTGCAGGCGAGGCGGCTGCACAGAAAAGATTTACCCGCACCTATCCGGCGGGTCAGAATGTGAGATTGGAGCTAACAAATCGAACTGGCACCGTCACCGTAGAGGGCTGGAACCGTCAGGAGATCAATATTTCGGCGAACCTTGAGGCCCCGGCGGCAACGATCGTGCCGCAGAGCCTAAGCGGTACCATTTTGGTCAATGTTCTTCGCGATAATCAGGGCAAGGATGTCGGCAATGTAAATTTCCTGATCCGCGTACCGTATAGCGCGGTAGTGGATATCGAGACCCGGATCGGCAATCTGATCGTCACCAATATTCGCAGCGGCCGAGTTCGCGCTCACATCTCGAGCGAGGGCGATATTACGCTCACAAATATTGTCGCGACAAATGTCTCTGCCGAGAACGGCATTGGCGATATATTTTTCGACGGCGAGATACAAGAGAACGGAAATTACCGCTTTTCGTCGATGAAGGGCAATATCAATCTGCGAATTCCGTTCACATCCTCATTCCGTTTTGTCGCAACGGCTCCATCGACGCGAAACATATCGCTCGGAGCGTTTGTTAACAGCAACACCAACTTTCTCGGCGATGGCCGTCGAGTTGTCGGAAAGACCGGTGACGGCAGCGCAACGCTGAACGTGACCAATCAGCGTGGCACTATCGGCTTCCTGCGTCGATAGATTTTCGTTGACCTCACTCCGGTACAAGGCTTAGACTTGTATTGACGAGTCTCCCCAGCCCGCTCAACACTAAAAATGAAGGGTCTATGGTAGTTAAGCTAATTATAAAGGAGAATTTCTAAGCAAAGTCAAAAGAAGTTTATAAAGGTTAATGTGACGATGATTGAACCTGAATTCGCATTCTTTTAGGTGTAGATAGAAAGTCTCTTTCTTAACTCC
>JANNWQ010000236.1:0-3604 GCA_031408595.1 Acidobacteriota bacterium
ATCAGTTCGAGCCGCACGTCCGACGAAGCCTGCGTCGTGATCGCCTTGCGATACGCCTCGTGCAGATCCAGATCGCGAAGCACCTCGCTAAGCCGCTTTTTCTCAATGTCGATCCCATCACGCCCAAACGCAACGGCCGCCGGCACATTGCAATACGCAACACGCATATCGCCATCCACGACCAAAACACACTCCCGCGTCGTGTCGAGGATCTTCTGCAAGATCTGATTCGACATCGTCGCCGCCGGTTCAGTGGCTGTAGAGATCATAAAACGCAGAGAAGATATTTAACGCAAAGTCGCAAATGAGCAAAGAAGCAAAGGGAAGAGTTTAAGTGGTTCTCCTATAATAAATCCTTGGATTTCCTTCGCGTCTTTGCCCCTTAGCGTCTTTGCGTTGAAAAATCCTACCTACTTGCACCCAATAAAACGATAGCCGACGCCGACGACGGTTTCAATGCAGGAGCCGCATTCGTCTAGTTTTTGGCGCAGTCGGCGGATGTGTACGTCGAGCGTTCGCGTGTCGCCAAAGTAGCTGTAGCCCCAGACGTTGTCGAGCAACTGCTGACGCGATGCGACGCGGCCGGTGTTTTTTATAAGGTGTTCGAGCAGTGCAAATTCTTTGCGAGTGAGGCGTACATCGCGTTCGTTAGCGGTAACGCGCATGTCCGCAAAATCGACGGATAGCTGCTCGTCTTTATACTTAGGCGACTCATCGGTCTCGACCCTTCGCAGGACAGCCCGCACTCGTGCGACGACCTCCTTGATCGAAAACGGCTTGACGACATAATCGTCCGCACCGGTCTCGAGGCCCAATATCTTATCGCCTTCGGCCGCCTTTGCCGTGAGCATGATGATCGGCGTTTTCTCGGTCAAAGACTCGCGACGCAGACGCCGGCACAGCTCCAGACCGCTCATCCCCGGCAGCATCAGATCGAGAATTATCAACGCAGGCGTCGTCTTCTCATCAAGCGCGAGGCGCAGCCCCTTCTCGCCTGACTCCGCGATCACAGGCCGAAAACCCTCGCGTTTAAGGTTATATTGCAGACTCTCCGCAATGTCCGCGTCATCTTCGATGATCAGAATAGTTTGCTGCATGGCATTTGTCTGAATTGTATGTAAATTCCGTTCCGTATGCGATGAGTCTGAACTCAATAACTTAACCTCATGTGAACGAACTGTTACAAGGGTGTTAAATTATCGCGGTTTTAACCAGAATGCTGATCAATCGAAAATTCCTTGCAATAAATGCTCGCGCCTTCGTTATTAAATGACAGATTGCTGTACTGTACTAATTACTAATCGTCGGCGAACAAAAGTATGAAATACCTCATTCACATCTCGATCCTATTGATCGTCACCTTCGCCTGCTTTACCGGAGCAAATGCACAATCAAAAAAACAGAACGCTACAGCAATTAAATTTGCCCGTGCGACGCTCGTTTCAAATATCGAAAAGGGAATGCCAAAGATGCGTTTCGACACGTGGCTTCGGCAAACGGTCGGCCCAAACCTGAAGATCGCGTGGGAGGTCAACGATTGCGGCGAGCAAACCGGCACGCCCGCTGATAAGGGCCGCGACTTTCCGATGTGCGTCGAGGCAATTGCCGACTCTATGGACGTTCACATTGCAGTTGGAATAATGGTCGGTACATTCAAACGCGGCATCACAGGTAAGCCGATCGTCCGGGGCGTTACGCTCAATTTTGAGGGCGAAGAGGCTAGATCCGTCGATAATCTCGCCGACCTAAAAAAACAGCTCAAAGAGGCTGTTGGAAGCTGATCTATAACGAAAGATCAGAGAAACTTTTATGAAAACACTATTTTGTACAATTCTTCTCGCCCTGTTGACCGCCTCTGCGGCATTCGCGGGCGACTACGCCGAACTCACGTTCATTGGCTTTTCGCCGGATGGGAAATACATGGCATTCGAGGAATCGGGCGAATGGGACGGTGCGGGAGGCGAGTATGCGACGACATATTTCGTCGATGTTGCGAAGAATAAATACGCCATGCCGCCGGCAGTATTCAAATGGCAAGAGGATTCGAAAAAGTCGGAACGCGCCTTGCTCGCTAAATACAACACCGCCGTCGCCGTCGCGATCAAAAAGCTAAAGATCGTCCGCGGCAACACCGGTTCACAACTCGTCGCTCATCTGCTTAACGATTGGACCCACGTCAAACCCATCGAGACCGACAGCTATTGGATCAGAGACGGTGAGCAGACGCAGAAAAAGATGCCGAACTACTCTGGAGCTTTCCTAGATCGCGGCGATCTGACGGAGAAGGTCATTTTTAATCCATGGCTTTACGTTAATAATCTCAACACCGACTCGTTCTACGAATTGACCCTGCTCAAGACGCCCTTCAGAGGCAAGCCATGCGAACAGAGTGACGATGCGCTAAAGATCGAGATGACGCTAAAGGACAACACCCAGCATAAAGACACCGCTCTGCAGATCTTGCAAAAAGACACGTCGGTGCCCGAGGCACGCAATTGCGCATACGGGTACCGCATCGAGCAGGTCTACTATCACAGCGAAAATATCGTGGTTTTTCTAAACGTATTTAGCCAGGGTTTTGAAGGCCCCGACATGCGATACATGGCGGTAACCGGTTCGCTCAACTACAAAAGCAACCCGCCGGGCGAATAGCCCGGCGAGCGGTCGCGGCAATTAAGAGATCTTCAATTCCTGGTCGATCCGGTCGCTCAGAAACGTCTTGATCAGCGACTGATAGGGAACATCACGCTTATTCGCCATTACGCGGATCCGATCGAGCATCCATACAGGCATGCTGAGCGAGATTGTCCGCGTCGTTGGCTTCAGGTTTGGAAAAACGACCGCTTCAGCCTTGTCCCAGTCGACGTAATCTGAGGAATCATGTTTCCCCCAAAACTCACGTTCCTCATCCTCACTTTTGAATACTGGTAATTCTTTTAGCTTCTTCTTCATAATTCAAAGCATTTCGTCACGGGGCCTGATAACAGCCTTCAACTCGCCACATCCATCATCAACCTCGCTCCAACTATCAACCTCAAGCTCAACCACCGCCAACGCCGCAGTTGGCATTGGTTCGAGTTTTCCCGTGAGATATCTGATAAATCCCTCGATGCCAGGATTGTGGCCGACGAGCAGGGCAGTGGTGAATTCATCGTCGATCTCGGCAACTGCCTGGCGGAGATTGCCGGGACTGGCCTCGTATATGTCGTGATCAAATTTGACCTCGGCGTCGAAGGCTCCAGATTGCTGGACCAATTCCGCAGTCGTCCGGGCCCGCATTGCGGGCGACGACAGGATGGTGTCGGGAATAAGCCCACGCCGCGTCATCAGCCCTCCCATAAACGGAGCGGCCCGCAGCCCGCGAGCATTCAACGGCCGTTCGAAATCCGAAAGGCTGGCATCGTCCCAACTAGACTTTGCATGGCGGAGGATCAGGAGAGTTTTCATAGACACGCCGATTCTAACCTAAGTTGGTGGGTCGGGAAAGGAGAAGAGTTTTTGGCCCCCCCAAAAACCCAAATAAAAAAAAAAATGTAAAAAAAAAACGTTATTTTATTATGTTAAATATACGTTTTATACGGGGAAAAAAAATTAAAAAAATATT
>JANNWQ010000237.1:0-10457 GCA_031408595.1 Acidobacteriota bacterium
TGATCGTCTCAAGAGCCGCAAGCTCTGATTCCTCAATTCTCGCCTTTGCATCGCGTGCATAGGACGCAAGAAACCAAGCGACATCTTCCGGCTTTGCCAATGCCGCACGGTGCAGCATTACGCGCTTTAGAAACTCGACGAAGCGGTCAGTCTCAATATCGGTGACATCTCGGTGGCCGTCTGCTTTTTCCCAGAATGAACGTTCGTCCTCGGCAATGCTGTATCTTTCGAGCTTTTTGGGCTGATGGTTTTCGTCAAAGATGATGAGCAAGAAGTCGCGGCAATTTGTGACCAGAACCTGACGATAGGTTTTTAGATATTTCTCGACCTGAAGGCTGTCGCTGATGAAATCGACATCATCGGACGTTCCTTTAACCTCGATCGCTCCACGCTCTGGCAATTGTCCATCGATCAGGTCGTTAGAGCTGCGTTGGAATTGATTCGGTGTAAAAAGACCGCCATCAGGAATACCGCCGCCTTTGTTGGCAAGATTGATAACGCATCGAACCTTTGGCTTGAGCGATTTACCGACCTCGTTGAAAGAGCCTTTCTAGACAGCTGTAGTACGAAGTCTCTTTGACGCCCGCAGCGCTGCGGCGAATCAAACTCATCTGTGAGAGATATTCTTTCAGCGCATTCATATTGGCGGAGATTCATGCCGTCGCTGACGCGACGCCCGAATATCTTACAACACCTTTCGGTCGACAGAAAATTGGCGGCATCGCCGCCGGAGAATCTGGGGGGAGACTAGACGGAAAGGCATACCCGTTTCTGGCACGAAAGCGTGCCCGCACTAATGCACAATGCACAATTGTCTCAATTGTGGCGAATTCGCCGGAATTAAAATACCGAGCCCCATCCCGAAGATCTAGCCCGCGTAGCGGGTGTGAGCATAGAGCCACGTGGAGCAAACCCGTGGAAAGCGTATAAGATTATCAAGCTATCGTAGATAGAGACAGACCATTCCTACGATGAAATGATCCATATTAAACTCTGGGCTCTCATCGTTCCGCTTTCGCCCGCTATCGCGGGCTTGAACATTTCTATCCTCTTTCCACGGGCTTACGCCCGTGGCTTTATGCTTTTGCCCGCTACGCGGGCTAAACAAATTTTGTTGAACCTGTCCACGGGTTAACACCCGTGGCTTTATGCTGTCGCCCGCTATCGCGGGCTATCGGCTTCCTCGCCCAATCGCTACAGCGGTGTTTAATTCCAGCAGCAGCGTGCCTTCGTTATCCAAATCTATGTTAGTGAAGAGGAGGGCGAGCCGACAATTCAAAATTGAGAATGGAAATCGATGGGGCCTGGCCTGCGATATTCGCGATTCTCCATCGGCCACGGCGACGGGAGAGCGGCGAATGAATGAATCACTTTCCGGTCAACACCACGCCTGATCAGACACGGTCGAATACAAAACTCTGCCCGATCTATTATCTTGGTGACATTACGACAACCTGCACCGCAGCTTTTTCGACCGCCGCTTTGGTGAAGGGAAAGATCATGGGTGCTCCGGTTCTCCAGGCGTCAAACTGGTCTTTGAAATGAGGCGACTTTGGATCGCCGCTTTGGCCGAGCGGGATTACGTGGCGGGTGGCGTCCCAGTTGCCCGGGCTGGCGATCAGGCGCATAGAGACGCTGGAACCGACGTGGGGCGTTTGTCCGCTGCCTGAGATAGCTACATTCGGCGTCGCGAACTGTCCTCCGACAAACGGGACGGCTGCTAATGGATGCGGAAAGCGCGCGGTCCACGTCTTGCCCCAGACCCAGCCGGCCGGATCAGCTCCGTAAGTTTTCGAAGCCGCAAGAGATGTCCGAACACTACCATCACAAGCCCTGTAAAGCTCGCCGTAAGTCTTGACACCGGCCGGCAGCCAACGTTCGAGCTTTTCGCGGATCGCGCGTTCGACTATCCGTTGGTTGATAAGAAACGAGGGTACTGGCTTGTTATCGTCAGCCATCTTATTGGCGATGCAGTTGCGGATGTCGTTTGCGAGTACTGCTCCGCCACTGTCCGCTACCATTTTGCCGTCCCAACCTTTCAAAACTGCTAAGGTTTCGGCAGACGCTGATCCGTCCGCAACAATCGACTTGGCGATCTCAGCGAGCGGCTGGTTGTAAACGTCATGCTGAATATCTCGGGAATCGTCCATCGTCATTCCCTGCTTCTTGGCCGAAAGAAGATCATAGATCCGTCTGGCCCGAGCGGACATGTAAGTGCGGGACATCTGCTGGTATCTATAATCCGTTCCGGCGATGCGCTGGTTCGCGGTCACGATAAAACCCCCAGGCGGGTTGTAAAGGTTCGGCAGCTCGTCAAACGGAATGTTCCCCAGCCAATCGCCTTCGCCGGTCGATCCGTCATACGGCAGCGAACCGTCGCCCGTCCTGCGTATCGGGACCTGCCCGGCCACATGCCAGCCGATGTTGCCCTTCACATCCGCATAAACAACGTTCTGCGGCGACAATGCGAATGATCTTAGAGCATTCTTGAAAGTTCCCCAGTCATTTGCTCGATTCATTTGAGCTATAGCTTCGACCTCCGGGTACTTCGGGTCGCGAGCCATCCATTTGAGCGCGTATTTTTTGCCTACCTCGTCCGTGATGACAACGCCATTGCGTGTTTCCATTACTTCGATGGTCTGCGGGGTTGTTTCCGGCTTCATCAGATTCGTTCGGACGTTTATCGTTTCTTTGCGAATGACCGGTTTTACCCATCCTGTCGGCGTCTTATATTCCCCGGCGTCGTTAAAAGTCTCAACGTAAAGGTCCTGCACATCCGGGCCAACGTTCGTCATGCCCCAGGCAATCGAATCATTGTGTCCAATAGACACTCCCGGCCCGCCGGGAATCGTCACGCCCGCAACGTGCAGCGTCGGCGACTTAAGGTCGATCAAATACCAGATGCCTGGAGTTGTCGGAGACAAATGCGGATCGTTCGCCAGCATTGCACGCCCATCGGCCGTCCTTTTGCCCGATATCACCCAGTTGTTCGAGGCCGCGAGTTCCTCAGCGTACAGCCCGACGCTCTCGAGCGATGCCTTACGAATCGCGTCGTCCTTTTCTGCGGCTGCAAGTGTTGAGGCGGAAACACGACCGGTAGGAAGTGTGTTCTTTATGTCGGCAAACGATGGCTGCGAGCTAAGACCTCCCTCGCTACCGCTCAGGTCTCCGCCTTTGTCTTTCCCAAACAGAACTACATCGCTCGGTGTAACCGGATTCATAAGGTCGGCCAGCTTCTGCTTGTCAATGCCAAGCAGCGACGCCTTGATCAGATCGGTCCGCCAAGTCGAGCTAAGCCCATCGGACAATACCTTAACTATGATCATCGAGTCCGTGACAAGCCACGGCGTAGGTTTATACTGCAAGATCTTAAATTCGGGTGGAGTGGTTTTGTCGTCGAGCGTCGCGATATAGGCGTTGACGCCCGCGGCGTAACGATCGAGCCCCAAACGCGTTTGCGGTGTCAGCGCCGACAAACTTTGCTCGACGACCGACGCAAATCCGAAACGCCGCCACCTCTTGTCGCTTTCTAGCTGTGTTTCGCCGAATACCTCCGCCATCTGTCCACGCGCCAGACGTCGCATAAGATCCATTTGCCACAGACGATCGCTGGCAAACACGTATCCCTGAGCGAAATAGAGATCCGCATCATTTTTCGCTTCGATGTAGGGTATGCCGCGGCCGTCACGACGGACCGTAACCACCTCGGTGATACCATTGATGACCAACTTCGTCGGCACCGATTGAGTGTAGATTTGCGAACCAAATACCAAAGAAACGAGAACGAGGAAAAGCGATTTTTTCATAATGATTGCGTGCGAACGATGGATTAGCTAAACTCTTCAAAAACTCTAAACAAATATCGAGGTATCGCCAACATGAATGTCCTGAAAATCTCTATCACCGCAGCCGTCGCTGCAATATTCGCCGTTTCGTGTGCCCAACAGGCTAATCAACCCGCCGCAAACACGGTGAACACTACAAAAGCAACCAATGCGGCAACGCCCGTTCCGGCAGCCACGGAAAAGAGCGAAGTCGCAAAGGCTGCCGACCTTTATACAGTGAACTGCATGACCTGTCACAAAGACAGCGGTAAAGGCGGGCCAGTCACAGTCGAGGGAAAGAAGATCGATCCCGATGATCTGACTGCGGAGAAGTTTAAGAAGATGACGGATGAGAAGCTCATCGGCTACGTTCGAGACGGCATCGTGGACGAAGGCATGCCCTCATTCAAGGATAAGCTTAGCGAACCGGAGATGGCCGCAGTCATCAAACACGTGCGAACACTGCAAAGCAAATAGGAACGTTGCATTGCGAGCCGCCGCATCCTAAAATCATCCTTAGCGTGCACCCGTAGCTCAGCTGGATAGAGTATCTGACTTCGAATCAGAGGGTCGCAAGTTCGAATCTTGCCGGGTGTACCAATCCTTTCAACAAGTTAGTCCCAAAGCATACACACTTTTTCGTAACTGCTACTTAGAATGCCACCTGCGGTGGTCGTTTTTCGGCATTTCCAAAGACCCAGAGCATTCGATGCGAGATCGCCGCACATAATTTCATAATGGGGTAAGCACCATGTCATGAAAACTTCTCCGCTAAGCCGTCGCGAAGATCGAAGAATACATTTTAGACTTGGCAAGCGGAAGGCGAGGAGGTAATTAGGCTAGAATCTTCCGATCTAGGGAATTCCCACAAAGTTTAGGACTGCTCGTCCAGTGAGGCTGACAATCAGGCAGCCAACGACCATTAGTAACAACCCGGGCCAAAAGAGATCCCCAAACTTTACACCGCCCTCGCCAAACGCCATCGCGTTTGGCGGAGTGCCGATAACAAACGGAATGCCGAACGACGCTGAGATCGCGACCAGTATAGCTGTCGAAGGGGCCGGAATTATCGCCGTCGCAAGCGGGATGAGCAAGACAACGGTCGCCGTATTGCTCATCACGGCGGAAAGCAAAGCACTTGCGCAGCAAATCACAAAAAGGCTCAGCGTAATGTTCAGTTCGGAGAACGGTATGTTTGCCGAGATCTCTTTTACAAGGCCAGACTGCTCTAAAAGCCGACCGAGCGTTATACCTCCCGCGATAAGAAGGAGCGTAGACCAGTCTATCCGCAAAACATCTTTCTTCTGAAGAGTTCCCGACAAAAATAAAGTTGCCGCCGAAGCAAGTGCGATCACGGCTGCCGGGATCTTATGCAGCGGTTCGGTTAACCATAGGACAACTGTCGCTGCCAGTATCAGTAAGAATACACGCTCCCCAAATACAGACGGTTTCTCCTCTTCATCGTCGATAGCTAAATTAAAGACATCAATGTCCGGAACTACCCACTCTTTCGTCTCCGATCTCGCACGAAATAAAAGGATCCCATAGCTAAGAATCAGCATTCCAACCGTCAGCGGAAAGGCAAAGACCATCCATTCAACAAACGAAACATGCAAGGTTGGGGCTAATGATGCAATCGCAATCGCGTTCGGCCCCGTGCCGATCGGCGTCGCGATTCCACCAAAGTCGGCACCCAGGGCGACGCCAATCAGTAATGTTCGGCGCAGCAGGTGATCGTCCCGAAATTCGCGGAGGACGGGCCTAAGACAGGCGAGAACGAGAGCCGCGGCCGCGATGTTTGAGAGCCACATCGAGAAAAATGCGGTTATCAGAATAATTAGCAGAAGGAACAAGGAAAAAGACCGTCCGAGGAATCGCAGTGCAAAGGCGGCAAGACGTTTGTCGAGGCCGTAAACCTCAGCGGCAACACCGAGAGTAAAACCGCCAAAAAACAATGCCATCACCGGGTCTACCGCCCAGGTAAGTACAGTCTGAAGCGAAAACCGGGGGTCGATCGGATATATAGCGAGCGGGACGAGAGTCCAAAGTAGCAGCGTAGGTACGATTGGCGGTGCAAGTTGGCTTATCCAAACAAAAAGACAGATTGCGGCAATCGCAATAACCCTCGCGTACAGCGGAGACTCAACAAAATAGAGCGGAGCGGCGATCAAGGCTCCAATGGTCAGCAGTGAGAAAATCCGGTGTTTCATCAAGGTGAAGTATGCATCCTCCACTTTAGGGTGAAAGCCTTATGAAGGAAAATAAACATTTCGTATAAGCTAAAAGCAGCGAAATTGCCGCTCGTTTCAATAATGCTTGTAAAATCCCACCCTTTCCGGTTAGGGCCACGTCAATGATGAGTCGGGTTTTGTTTGAGTATTTCGGCGCGCAGAAGAAAGCTGCCGTCCGTTACAATTTTATCGCCGACATTTAGACCTTCGAGAACGACAAAACGGCCGCTGTTTTCTTTGCCGAGACGCACGGATTTAATGGCAAAAACATTTGGCTTGTCGGTTGTGACAAAGACTACTTGCTTGTCGTTCATATTCTGAACGGCAGACGACGGGACCGTGGGCATCGTTTGCTCGGCGGTTCCCATCGAGCCAAAGGCGACGTTTACGTACATGCCGATCTTTAAGACTTGTCCCGGATTGTCGAGTTCGACGCGGACTTGTGCGGTGCGTGTTTCGGGGCTGATGTTCGGATCAATGTAGGTTACGCGGCCGCGAAAGAGTTTGTCGGGATAGGCTCCGGTCGTAACGCTTGCTCCGCTTCCATCACGAACCAATGAAAGGTCTTTTTCAAAGACCTGAGCGATAACCCAAACGCTTGCGAGATCTGTGACACGCATCAACTCCTTATTTGCCTCGACGACTTCGCCCGCATTTACGTCCCGCTTTGTGATCGTGCCTGAAATAGGCGCTATCAATGCGATCTCCGACGTTATTTGCGATGGGGTGCGGAGCGAATTTACCTTTTGCGGTGACAATCCTAGCAACAAAAGCCTTTGTCTAGCGGTTGCGAGATCGGATTCGGCGGTTTGGCGTTTGACGGCGGCCTGCTCGAAATCGCCACGGCTGACTGGATTGATCTCGGCAACCTTGACGGCACGGTCAAATCTTTTTTTCGCTTCTTCAACGTCAGCCTCGGACGTGCGTAATTTGGTCGTGGCCTGCTCAAATTCCTCGCGGCTGACGGCGCCTATTTCAAGCAGCTTGAGGCTGCGGTCATATCTCTTACGATTTTCTTCGAGCTCCGCCTGAACGGTCTTTAACCTCGCAAGCATCTGATCAACCTCTGTATTGCTCACGGGGCTGATCTTGACGAGTTTTGCCGTCCGGTCGTAATTTTGCCGGGCGGCCTGAGCGTCGGTTTGCAAGGCTAGATAGCGTGATTGGGACGCTGCAAGTTCGTCGCTGAAGATGACTGCAACGGTTTGGCCCATGCCAACATACTGGCCAAGTTCGCCCCTTACGGATCGCAGTACCCCGCTGAGAAGCGAGACCACCGGCGTTTCTTTGTAGGCATTTGACTGAACGACGCCCGTCGAGGCCACATCCATTGCGTCACTCGATAAAGTTTCGCCAACTGTTTCGATCTTCAAGCCGATCTTTTCAACCTGACCGGGCTGTATGGTAACAGTTTGTTCGGTCGTGATTTCTGTCTTTTGGGTGCTGTTGTCGTCGAATGAGACAGTCCGTGGGGCCGGGACTATATTTCCTCCCTCACGCGAGCGCACATACCAAAAAACTAGGGTTCCCGCCAGGACTACGCCGATGACCGATAATGCGATATAGAGCGGTTTTCGATTTGGTGAGGGCTTCAACTGCTCGCCCGTGTCTGTTTCTGCGATGATTTCTTCGTTATTTTCTTCGCTCATTTCATTCTCAGCTCCGGTGCATTGGTCGCCCGCATGATCTCAATGTTTGCTATGTATGTTTCGAGTTCGGCATCGATCAATTCGTTCTCGACATCGAGAAAACGCCGTTGCTCGGCAATGTAGTCAAGCAAACTTCTCGAACCAAGTTCGTAGGTCTGCCAAATTACCTGCAAATTAGAATTTGCCTGATCGCGGACGCCGTTTTGAAATATGGAGAGCGAACGGGCCGCACGGTTATATCGAGCAAAGGCCACGGCAACTTCGCGCCGGATAGTAAGTTCGCCAAACTCAATCCGTCTCTGAGCCGCTTCTCGTTCGAATTTTGCGGCTTCGACCGCTCCTTGATTTCGGTTGAGTAGCGGAACATCGATTTCGACCCCAAAGGTGAAAAAGTGAAATACATCCTGAATGGGCCGCAAAAGGCCGCGATCATCAAAACCGCTGAGCATAAAGCCCGTGTTCATGCGCTGGTAACCCGCCTTGACGCTTGCGTCGATCCGCCCTTCAGACTTTGCCTTTTCGATTTGTGCGACAGCCAGTTGGTCCATTGTCCTTGCACCTTGCAGATCGGGACGCTCACGCAAAGCGTAATCGGTTGATCCGGAGACTGAAGGCGGCGTTGCGATTAAGTTAATGAAATCGCCGCGAAGACGCAGCGGTTCTTCCGGCTTCATCCCGATCATATTACGAAGCTCGAACATTGCCGTCTCGACCTTTCCTTCTGCGGTTTCTCGGATAGATTGCAACCGATTTACCTCGACAAGAAAAATATTTTGTTCTAGCGGTGCGGTTTTTCCTTCGACAACTCTGGCCGCAACAAGCTCGTACCCCTGCTTTGCCGCCGCCAAGGTCTTTTCAGTAATCTCTAGTTTTTTGATGGCCGCCAACGCCTCGCCAAATTTGACGCGAACTTCAGCGGCAAGCACACGTTCCTGATTTTCAAGTGCGAAACCACGGATTTCCAGCTCGCGCTGAGCAACTGCGATCCGTGCCGCCCTACGCCCACCCAGCTCAAGCGGCAGCATAGCCTCGGCCATTTGATTATTATCAGCGCCGCCGATCTGCTTTGCTCCGCTGGCGGTCAGCTTTGGATTCGCTCGCAAGCCAGCTTGTTTGACCAACGCACGAACAGCTTCGACCTCTTTCCGCATTGCCTGAATCTCACCATTGTTTTCGAGTGCCAATGTGACTGCGGCATCTGCTGTCATTCCGCTTACCTGATCGAGATATTGGGAAGCACTTTCAGGCGTCCGAGCTGGAGCTTGCGCATACATGCCCGACGGCAGAAACATCACGAAGAACGTTATTGCCAAATAGAGATTCAGTTTGTGCCGCTTTATGGACATCTGCTTACTGCACGATCAGTTAATCTGCTTTTTCCTCATGCTGCTACGAGTCGCTACTTTTTCCCTGAGGACCGACTAATTGTGTTTTCATGATGTAGCTTCCTTTTTGAGTTCGCGTTCTCGTAACCAATAGAAGATCACGGGCGTTACGATGAGCACATGCAGCAGGCTGGAAACCATACCCCCAAAAACCGGCGTCGCCAGCGGCCTCATTACCTCCGAACCAGCGCCGGTACTCCACATAATGGGCAAGAGCCCGACAACAATGGTCATTACGGTCATGACTTTCGGACGAAGACGTAGAAGCGCTCCTTCGGTGACTGCTTCGAGCAGCGATTCCCTATCAAGCTGTCCGACCTCGTCCGTTTTACGTCTTACCGCCTCTTCGAGATAAACAACCATTACAATTGTTGTCTGCACAGCCGCTCCAAAAAGAGCAATAAATCCGACCCATACAGCGACCGAAAAGTTGTACTGCAGCATCCAGAGAAGGTAAAAGCCCCCGGTTAACGCGAACGGCACGGCAAGCAGAATATGGGCTGCTTCGAGAAAGGAATGATAGGTAATATAGAGCGTGGCAAAGATGATAAGCAGGACGATCGGGACAACGATCAAAAGCCGCTGGCGGGCGCGTTCCTGGTTTTCATATTGGCCGCTCCATGTTATGTAGTAACCCGCGGGCATCACGACTTTGTTGGTAATCGCATCCTTGGCTTCCTCCACGAAACTTCCAATATCGCGGCCGCGAATGTTGAGCAGAACGGTGCCGCGAAGCAGGCCGTTCTCACTTTGGATCATTGATGGGCCTTCCATCTTGCGAATATCGGCCAACTGGGAAAGCGGAATCGAGGCCCCGCCGGGAGCACCTATCGGTATCTGACCGATCGCGTCTGATGACGAACGGTATTCCGGCGCATACCTTACACGAATGGGAAATCGCCGTCGCCCTTCGATCGTCACGGTCAGATTTGTTTCGCCGATTCCTTTTTCGATCACGTCTTGAATAGTCGCCACGTCAATTCCGTACCGGGCAGCCGCCGTGCGGTCAATGTCAATATCGATGTAAGGAGCTCCGCCGATCCGCTCGGGATAAACGTCCGCCGCGCCGGGCACATCCTTGACCACCGTCGCAATTTGTCTCGCTGTTTCTTCCAAAGTATCGAGGTCGTTGCCGAAGATCTTGATACCGACCTGCGAGCGGATACCGGTGGCAAGCATTTCGATGCGATTGATGATCGGCTGGGTCCAGATGTTCGTCACGCCCGGCATCCGGGTCGCCTCGTCCATTTCGGCTATCAGTTTCTCCCGCGTCATCCCGTCACGCCATTGATCTTGGGGCTTCAAATGAACGATGGTTTCATTCATGTTTATCGGCGAGGGATCGGTTGAAGTTTCGGCGCGTCCGGC
>JANNWQ010000238.1:0-2544 GCA_031408595.1 Acidobacteriota bacterium
CATTCGGCTACGTCGGTTATTGTTGGATCGCAGCCCCTCGCGGTAGCGGTTAACCCAATTACAAACAAAATTTATGTCGCTAACAGCCAGAGCGGCAATGTAGCTATTATTAATGGTGCAACTAACGGCGTAGTGAACAGAGCTACGGGTACTTTTCCCAGCTCGGTGGTAGTTAATCCATCCACGAATAAGATTTACGTTGGTAAATGCGGTACAGCTTGCGGCGGGTCTAGCAACAATCTTGTGAACGTGATTGACGGAACTCTCGACTCACTTTTGTCGAGCGTGACCGCAGCCGCCGGCCCGTCCGAAATCGCGATAAACACCATTACTAATAAGGTTTATGTTTCCAATAGGGCGAGCGGAAACGTGACTGTGATCACGCCAGCACCGACCAACGTAATTCCGCTAAATACTTCTGTTACACCATTCGCCGGAAATACTACAACGAGTGCAACCCCGACATTCACATTGACGGCTACATCTTCGTATACGCCCACGGCTCCGCCGCCGCAGAATATCTACTTCCAGATGGACACGACCAATGGAACCTGGACAAAGGCGACGAACACCGGCAGTACGGCCACTACTTTAACGGCAGCTGCCACAACCGCGACATTGCAAAACGGTGTGCACATTTTGTATTTTTTTGCTACTGACGGTTCGGACGCCACTTCGATCAATCCCGTCCCGCCGGAGGATTCGCCGGAGTCGTCGGGGGTCATAGGCGGAGTAAACGCCTACCTATTCCTTGTCAATGCCGGGACGGCCGCAACCGGATTCGAGGCGGATGTAGCTCCAAGGCAGGGCGGCGACGGGGCTGTTCTTGCTACGGATATTACCCAAGTGCGGCGGTTTGTTTCGGGGCTTGATACGCCTAGTCTGAGTCCGAATGAGTTTCAGCGTACGGATTCGGCGCCGAGGGCTTCTTTGGGTGATGGTTTAGTCAATTCGGGCGATGTAGTTCAGGCACGGCGGTATGTGGCTGGGTTAGATCCTTTGACAAATGCCGGTGGGCCGACTGTGGCGGCGGATGAGCCGTTGCGGGCCAGGATTGGCGGATCAGTGTTCGGGACGAAGGTTGCGGAGTCGAGTGTGCTTCGGCTTTCGAGCGGGAATGGCGGTCAGGTCTTTGTGGAGCTTGTGTCGGTTCGCGAGGTTGCTGCTGTTAGTTTTAGGCTTAGGTACGATGCGGCGAAGCTTGGGAAGCCGTTGGTTTCGTTGAGTGAGCTGCCGGACGGAGCGGTTTTGACGGTGAATGATACGGTTGCGGGGGAACTCACGGTGCTGATCGATTCGGCGGGGCCGCTTGGGGCGGTGGGCGAGGCGGTGCGCCTTGTGGAGATATCGTTTTTGAATGAATCGGCGGTTGGCTCGGTCGTGCTTGACGGTGAGGTGAGTGTTTCGGATCTGTTTGGGAATGATGTGCGGGTTTTGTCTGAATGGTCGCCGCGAGAGAACCACCCCGTCAGCCCGTAAAGGCACGGGCTGCCCCCCTTCGTTCTGGCCTGGCTTTACGCGGTCATTGCTAAAACCGTCGCTCCCAGTTCGCCCTTGAATAACAGATTCGTCGTGATAGAATGCCCTCGATGGACACGCTCTATATCGAAACGTCAATTGTGAGCCATGCTACGGCGCGGCCCAGTTCTGACCATCAGGTTGCCGCGCTACAGAAACAAGCTCGTGATTGGTGGGAGACGGAACGTCATAAATTTGATCTCGTCACTTCTCAACTGGTTATTGCCGAGGCATCTGCGGGTGACAGAACCGCCGCTGTTGAACGTCTGAAACTTTTGGACGGTCTCCCTTTAGTTCCAATCGACGATAGCGCGGAGAGGCTCGCCGAAATCCTGCTGTCCGCCTCGTTGATGCCACAGAAGGCGGCTGCTGACGCATTGCATGTTGCCGCGGCGGCGGTTGGAGGCGTAAAATATTTGTTGACACAGAACTGTCGGCACATTGCGAACGCTCATGTGCTTCCGCGTGTATATCAAGTTTTACGTGACGAGGGCTATGGTCAGTTGCTCATTTGCACACCGGCAGAATTTCTTGGAGGTAATGATGACAAAGAATCCTATACTTGAAGATATTCGCCACACTCCCGAACAATTGCTCGCTGAATCCGGCGGAACATTGGCTGCGCTTGTTGAACGGCTGCAAGCCGAAGAAAGGGCGTCAGGCCGCACAATTCGTGCAACGCAATTGACAAATGGACACCCCGCATCTGCGAAGTCGCGTGTTTTACCCGTTGAAAATCCCTCGCCGTCACTTCGTCGGTGAATGAGACCGTTGCGGGTGAGTTGGTGGTGCTGATCGATTCGGCGGGGCCGCTTGGGGATGTTTTGAAGGAACTGCGGCTGGTGGAGATCGCGTTTTGCGAATGGATCGGCGGCGGGCTCGGTCGTGCTTGACGGTGAGGTGAGTGTTTCGGATCTGTTTGGAAATGATGTGCGGGTTTTGGTTGGGCGTAGTGTGCGTGAAACCACGCGGCTTGAATCGTCGCCGTGAGAGAACCACCCCGTCAGCCCGTAAAAAGCACGGGCT
>JANNWQ010000239.1:0-5889 GCA_031408595.1 Acidobacteriota bacterium
GATGCCCGCCCCCTATTGGCCGGCCCAGCATCTTGACAAGGCTAAATCCTTGGCTATAGACCTTTGGATCCGAATTAAACCCATGATCAGAGACCACAACCATTGCCGTCTCCTTAGCTCGTGAAGAGTCTTGGATCGCAACCCATATTCTACCGATCACCCCGTCAAGTTTTTTAAGAGTCGCTAACCGCGAGGCCGTGTCATTGTTGCTATGCGACACATGATCGAACCAACCATCGTAGTAGTCAAAATAATCGATGTCGGGACGCGTTTTCAGCTTATCGACAATGTCACGTTCGGCCTGATTGATCGTCATGTTGAGAAAATCAATGCCTAACGTCCATTCGTCGATAAGGTCGGTCGGGTTGCCTGGATAGAGCTTCAAAAAGCCACTCGCGATCACCTCCCAATTGTTACCACGTTGAAACAACTGCTGACTCGTGTAGCGGTTTCTATAATCGAATGCATCACTTAAGAGCGGAATCCCAAGCTGATCCAATACCTCAGGTCCGGGCATGTCGGCTTTGCGTTTTGACAAGCCGTATTCAGTGTAGAATGGGACGATATTGAGATAATCGTAAGCGTGAAGCGTAAACCGGTCAAACTCAACGTTGCCTTTGATCTGAAGCCTTTGACCGGTATCAAGCTGGCCCCACGCAGGCCCCGAAAGGCTCATTCCGCGGCTATAAAAATTGGGAACACGAGTGCCGTTCTTGTAATAAATTTCTTCGATCCATGGCAATATCGATTTTCCCGTCTTTGGGTCAGTCTGCTTTACAAATCGGTCGAGGTAGTACGCAGGCAAGCCGTCCAGCTTGACGATCACGACACGCTTTACGGCCTGTGCCGAGCTCGCCGAGCCACACAGTAATCCCACTACCATAGCGAGAAGTAATCTCGTAACTGTGCATCGGAGGGTCATTTGAGGGTCGTTCTAATTTGCCGAAATAGCCGAGATAGCCTGAGCGTCGCTCTTTGATATGCGCTGGCCTTCCGACAATGCTAGTTTAAGATACTTCGCGGTAATGTCCCGCCAACGGTCGTCGAGTTTGTCGCTCTTATAGATGGCAAGGAGTTCTTTCTTCGCAGCCAAACTGTTTACACGGTACAAGCCGGCGAGACAAAGGTCTTGCAGATCGACATCCCTCACGATCGCAAATATCCTTGCAAGGGCTCGCGTTGTCTTATCTCCGGCGGCGGCACCATTTTGCGACACAAAAACAAGCGAACTCCTAAGATCGCTGATCTCGGTGTCGATCCTGGGATCCGCAGACGAAAACGCAACCTCTCGCAAAAAACGCTCGTGATGATCGAGTTGTCGTCGCATATCGAGTTGGGCGATCAACTCGAGCGACGATTCTTCGCGATGCTTGTAACGCCCAAATGTTAAAAAGCTCCCAAGCTCGAATAATTTTCGCTTTGCCGTGCCGTGCTTGAGTCGCGTCATTTCTTCGCGGCGGTCGTTCGCAATCCGTAGCGGGAGGCCGTCGGGGCGTTTGGCCCATGCGGTCAAATTTGCGTACTGGATATGTGCGATCTCCATTTCGATATCAGCATCGTTCTCCATCGGATTGAGCGTCGCCGATTCTACACGGCTCTCGATCTCCGATCGAAACTCGGGATCAAGAGTAGCATCGAGGGCCATAAGCAATTTCAACTGGGCATAGGCACGCAGACGTGTAGCTTGATTGACATCCACGCCCCAACGGGCCGTTACAAAGTCATAGATCAACCGTCCGACAAAGAACGGCATTCCGCTAAACTGTGAAAGCGACAATACATTGCCCGTTAGGTCGTTAAGGATGCGCTTTGATAGCTCGCGAAACTTCGGATTTCCGTTGTCACGAAAATCGACCAGAATCATCGGCACCTTGGGATGGTCGAGCCCGTAAATAGCTAAGGGAATCAGCGTCCGCGGGTGCGCACCGGCGGTCTCGCTCGGCACCTCGCGGTCTTCGGCATCGTACCAGCGAACCTCAGCGTACCCTTTCCAATTAAGCAGCTTTTCGTCGCCCCACGGACTTCGAATATTTAAGAAACGCCCTTCAAATCTCCTGCCTTTGTTAGCCTTAATATCCGAGGCCGATGCCCAAAGAATCGCGTGCCTCGCCGATCCATCCGCCATCTCGATCGGATCGAAATACAGTCCTTGCTCCTCGGAATATTGGCGGAGCAATTCCCAGTTATGACCACGATAATCTCGCGTCTTGCCGATCTCTTTGTCGAATACACGGCCCAGATTTTCGCTCTGCATGTGCCAGCCAAACGTCTTATCGGTCAGCAAGAGGCGGGCCTGAATATCTTTCATCTCGCGTTCGGTGAGTACTTTCTCGCCGCTCGCTTCTTGGTATAGCCCTACCACCATTACGGCGGCCGCGATCGCCGTCCGACGGTAATCGTGCGCGTTCTGCCGATACTGAAGCGTAGATGCACGCACACCGACGCCGATCTCGCTCATCGCGATCTTTTTGAAGATCATCCAAAAAACTTTGGCCCATACTGTAGAATCGGATGAATTCAGATCAATGATCGCAGGTGGAGGATCGGTTCCGATCTCCGATTTGTTTCGGGTGCGGGTGTAGAGAAAAGGCACAAATCCCGCGATCTTTTGGCGGACTGACGGCTCTGTATATGTCAACATCCAAACGTAGCGCAACCGGTCATTTTCTGGCTTATCATCGCCAAGCGTATCTCGCAAAACGCTAACCAACGGCAGATCGGTAACGGGGCCGGAGGTGCCCTCGCTTGATCGACGTTTTGCAAAGATCGTAACGATCTCAGCCCCACCTTCAACGGGTAATTTCTCGATGCGAAACCCGGCATCTTCACCGCTTTCGATCGCCACGCCGCTACGTAGTGAGGAACCGAGTACTGTCTTTTGACCTGCTACGACTATTGGCGAGACCACGATCGCAAATAGCAACAAGAAGACGACCGCAGGGTGGACGATATCTCTCGCGATGTTACTGATAGTGTTGGTTTCGTTCATTGTCCTGCGGAAGATTACCTATGCGATCTGTCGCTTATGGCAGTCGCTTCTTAATCAATAATACTTTCTTTTGTAAACTTCTGATGCCAAGGGCACGGAAAGGTTTGCCGGACTCTGGTCAAAGACACGTTTGCGATCGAGAAATTAGTCGTAGTTAAGAGCCTCGACCGCATCTAGCCGTGCAGCTCTTATGCCCGGGTAAAGCGCTCCGATAACTCCGCTTACAATACCAATAAGAACGATCACTCCGATCAGTTGTGGCTCGACCGAGACCGTCAGGGTTGTCCATTTTGCAAGCGCGAACTTCAGAACGAAAGTCGCCAATACTCCAAAAACTACACCGCCAATGCTAATCAGAAGAGCTTCCTGAACGATCGTCCAGCCGATATTGATGTTTGACATGCCGAGGCTCTTGAGTACCCCTATCTGGCGGGTACGCTCGGTTACGGTCGTGTACATTGTCAGCAAAATAATCAGGGCACTGATCCCTCCGGCGACGCCGATAACTACATCAAGGAAAACTGTGAGAGCCGGAAGACCCTGCATGTACAGCTCCGGGAGTTCGCTAGTGAGAATGATTAGGCTCTCAGGAAATCGGGCATTGAGCGTGTCGCCAACCGCCTGCGGAGTAAATCCTTCTTCGAGTTTGATCAAAAAAGCAGACGCTTTGCCATCCGCACCGAGTTGTTCCTGCATTGTCGAGAGCGGAATTTTGATCCGGGCTCCGGCGCTCGGATCGTATGTCCCGACGATGGTAAATTCGCGATCGTAGATGTTGAACTTGTCGCCGATCTTCAGCTTGCGCCGCTCGAGCCAGGTAACGTCCGACATCAACTCGTCCTTGCCATCGACCATCGCCCGCCCTTGCATGACCTGAAGACCGGCCATGGCGGCATACCGCTCGAACTGAACGCCATCGACAAACTGAGTTCCCGTGATACCTTCGCTCGACGGAACGCTGTTCTGCGCGACCGGAATAACGGTAACAACGCCCTCGATCTTTTCGATATCGGCGATCATCGACATCGGCAACCGCAGCGAATCAGCTCCGCTAAGCCCGATACCACCCGAAGCTCGGAACATTATCTCCGCACCAATATTTGATTCCCGCTGTGCCCGCTCACGAAGGCTGCCATTCGCCAGCCCAATCGTGAACACGATAAGCAAAATGCCCACACCTATTCCCAAAACGCTGACAAAAGTACGCGCCGGACGGTGCAGAATGTTTGAAAATACGAGACTACTCATCAATAAAAAGTTCAGAGTGCAAGCTTAACGCTTGTTTCCACTCTGAACACAAAAACAAGCTAAAGCTTGCGTTTCTGAACCTAAACGCCAACGACCTCTTCCTCTTCAACGAGGTAAGGCGACGCCAAGACATCATCAAGATCCTCAGACACGATCTTCGCGATCACCGGCAGCGAGAGCGAACGCGTCTTGCCGATATTTGGCACCTCGTGGCCCTTAGCATAAACCGCATGCCGGCCGTGGTCTTTGTACCACTCGCTCAGAGAAGCGGTCTTGTGCATTTCTTCAATGATCTGACGCCAGCCGACGCCTGTGTTATAGGCACAAAAGCTGACTTCGCCGTCCTGCGTGCCGTACGGGATGACACACATTTCGGTGCGGCGGAAGTCGTAGTTGAATAGGTCTTGAAACCACATTCCCTCGACACACAACACACGCCAAGGATCATCGTCTTCGCGGGTCACCATGCGGTCGTTGCGGTCGGAATTCGAATCAGCGGTTGAAGGTTTGAACAGATTCAGTATCTGCGAGATCGGGAAACCTTCAGGCGCCTTGCCGGCGTCGAAGTTTCGCATGATCGCCATGCCGAGCTGGGCCATCGTCAGTTTCTTGCCGCGAGCGGTGTCGGTGATTACGGACACGTCCTTCATAAACTGCTCGTAGTTAAAGAAATCGAACAGCGATGTCATCTGATTCGTGTTCTTGTTGACGACGATCAGCGTAAAAATACCGCAGTTCGGATGGCAGTTGCACGAAGACCAGCCCCACGGAGCGTCCGCCCCTTGTAGCATATCCATCACTGAGGTAAACGCCGAATAGCTGGAAAGCGGAAACCAATCACGCAAAGGCTCAAGTACGCCGTCGAGTTGTTTTTTCAGATCATGTGTCATTCCCGACAGCGTGTAACGCTGTGCGATGCGGTCTTTGTCCGAAACGTCTTCGTCGCGGCCGGTGAACGAAACAGGCTGAAACGCGATCGTCTGCACCTTGTCGATGTTCTCGGCAGCGAATTTAACGATGCTGCCGATGCCTTCGTTGTTCCACGAATTAACGATCGTCGTGACCAGCGTCACCTTGATGCCGACCGAAGCGAGATTCTCGATGGCCTTTAGCTTTACGTCAAACAGATTGCCGACGCCGCGATGTTTGTTGTCTTCGTCGTTGGTTCCGTCGAACTGCAAATAAACGCCGTGCTGCCCTGCGGCCTTCGCGGCCTTACAAAACTCGATGTCCTCGGCGTATCTGATACCGTTCGTCGCGGCGAGAATGCGGTAAAAACCGATCTTCTTGGCGTAAGCAACCGACTCGAGAAAGTGCGGTGCGATCGTCGGTTCGCCGCCGGAGAAAAGGATGATGATCTGCCGACGCGGCTTGAACGAAACGGCTCGGTCTAAGATCTCTTTCGTGTCCTGGAACGTCGGTTCGTGCACATAACCGACCTGATTTGCATCCATAAAGCACGGATTGCACATCATGTTGCAGCGGTTCGTCAGATCGACGGTGAGAACCGCTCCGCGGCCAAATTTAATGTCCGAAGTCCCGTGGTGATGGACGTGTTTGTCCTCTGCCGATTTAAAATCACGACCGTAAAACAACGATTCGATGCGTTCGAGAAACTTGGGGTCGGTCGCCATCACATCGACAAACTCGCC
>JANNWQ010000240.1:0-14395 GCA_031408595.1 Acidobacteriota bacterium
CGGTTCGTCCGATGGGAACCCAGTCGCTATCGCTCCCGGTTCCGACTTTGCCGGGCCGTAGAGCAATTCGGCTCCGTCATCCAGACAGAACATCATCGTATTGTCGTATTCACGACCGCATTCAGGGCATCGTTTCATAAACTTTCTAAAGTCGCCGCTGCTTCAGCATCCATTCGATCAGATCGGCGCGTTCGTATGCCAGGTCCGATGCGTTATGTCCAACGCCGGGAAATCATTACTTACCTGAAATTCTCAACGAGCATCAGATCAACAACGGCTGAGTCGCGTCGTGCATATAGTACCGTGAGACCGTCGGGGCTAACGCCAAAACCGCCGAGCTCGACAAAATCGCCGAGGTTTCGGGCTACTACGCTCGACGATCGAGCAGCGAGATCGAAAAATCTAAGCTCCGCACCGCCGGCCGGCGGGCCTAAATAGTAGATACCGCGGCCGAGGACCTCAAAAGAAGTATTTAGAGCTCCATCGACAACCTTCTCGGATGGACCGCCGGCGGCCGGCATCCGCCACAGCTCGGTCGGCACCCCGACCGCTGCCGTTCGGGTATGGTAAAGGAACGTTCCATCCGGCGATGGGTTGGCAATCCAGCCGCCGTCACGGCTCACGGGCTGTGCATCGCCGCCCTGAGCGGGCACCTTCCACACCTCGGCCGTGCCGGAGCGGGTCGAGCTGAAATAGATCCATTGCCCATCCTTTGAGTAAGAGGGAACATGATCGAGCGCGGCGTTACTGGTGATGTTGCGCGGTTTGCCGCCGCCGGAGGGGATTGTAAAGACATCAAACTGGCCATCGGCATCTGACCCGAAGGCGATGGTACCGCCATCGGGTGACCAACTCGGAGCACCAGTGCCCGTGGGTGCCTTGAGAGAGGTCAGCTGAACAGCATTCGATCCGTCAAGGTCTGACACCCAGATTTCCCAGGCTCCCGATCGCGTACTCGTGAACGCAACTCGCTGGCCGTCCGGAGAGATCCGTGGATGAATGTCGCCCTTCGTAGATAGGATCGAAGCCGCTGGCGCGGATGTGGCCGGGCGGCCGACGGCGGGCAGATCCAGCCGCCAGATATTCTCGTCGGTAAAGCTGCGAACATACACGAGCCGTGCGGCCGCTCCCGGCCCCGCCGGTGAAACAGTCGGCATTTGGGCATCCTCTCCGATGAACGGCTCACGCGTCGCCTTGCCCCCGGCCGCTGGCACCCGCCACAAGCCAGAGCTACCCGAGATAGGCGCCGTGGCGAACAGGACCTCGTTCGAGCCCGGCGTCCACGCGGCGGAGTCAGGCTGGAGCGGTGAAACGTCGATCGCGCGTGCCTCGCCCACGGGCGTCAGCTGGGCGTTTACCGGGAGTATATTTACTGCGCCGCGTGCCCACGTGGTTCGGCGCAGGAATAACAGGGATCTGCCGTCTGGTGACAGCGACGGATTCGTATCGCCGACGACCGGCGGGTCAGGATGCGTTATTTGACGCTTTTCGCCGCTGTCGATCGACACCGCGAACAGCGCATCAGGCCGTCCGTCGCCCGCCGAATCCGTAACGATCAGACATTTGCTGTCGGCACACCAGCTTAAATATACGGGGCGTTCCGTTATCTCCTGAACGCTCACACTGGTCAATTTGCGTTCGGGTCCGCCGAGAGGCGCGATGAGTCGAATGTCGCGGTCGCTTCGCCCTAAAGGGCGTGCCGGATCGCCGCGCAGAAACGCTATTGAACGGCCGTCCGGTGACCAGACCGGATTATAGTCATTGCCGGGGCCGATCGTGATCTGTAGCGGAACACCCGCACCGATCTGCTGAACATAGATGTCGGTATCCTCCTGCTTTGGCGCCTTCCAGGTGAAAACCACCCGGTCTCCGTCCGGCGATAGGGACGGGTACAGTTCCGGTCCCTGAGAAGTTGTGAGCGGTTCGGCCCGCAAGACCGCAGGAATCTCGGACGATGTCCAGGGTTTCCAGGCGAACAAGATTGCGCCGACGAGTCCGACGCCCAGCAGTATTGCCGAAGCCGCAAAAACTCTGGGCCGCCGCTTGAGGGAGACAGGCACAGACAAGATCGCGGTCGCCGCTTCACTATCGCTCGCCGGGCCGTAGAGCAGTTCGGCTCCGTCGTCCAGACAGAACATCATCGTATTGTCATACTCGCGGCCGCATTTAGGGCATCGTTTCATAAATTGACTCTAATCGGGGAAACCGGCTTTTTTTAGCACTTCCTTAAAGCGCGGGTCGTCGCGTAATGGATCCATAAATGGGTCGACCTTCATCTGAGTCGTATGTTGATCTTTTGTTTCGATCGCCTCGTTTAGCGTAGCGAAGGCCTTATCTTTCTCGCCCAACTCCGCAAAGAAAGTTGCCACAAAAAATGGATAGAGTTTCAGCCGCGTTCGGTCACCGGTGATCTTCTTCAGGAACCCCTGCCAGTCGCCGCCTATAAAACTCTCCCGGATAAACTTTGCCGCATCAGGTTCGCCCCTTGATTCCTGGGCTTTGGCAAGTTCCTCGACGGCTGCGGCATAGTCCCGCTTCATCCGATAAACGAAATATAGCTGCAAATGCGCGTACCAGTAATTTGGATCAAGTTCGATGTTCTTTTTACTGAGCGTTTCGCTTTCATCATATTTTCTTTCAAAAAAGAGCATCTGGGCATAAGTTTGGTTAGTTACCGGCGCCAATGGGTCGATATCCAATGCCCGTTTTAAGGAAACGCGGGCTTCTTCGAATCTGCCCAGGTTATAAAGGTTCAGACCGTAACGGCGATGACCCTCCATATAATTTGGGTTGAGTTCGGTGGCAAGTTTTTGTTCGCGTAGCCCGCAAGCAAAATCGTGTTCACTAACTAAGCAAATAGTTCCTAATACCGAATGCGGCTCGGCCAGACTGTCGTCCAATTCTATAGCTTTCAATGCAAGTTCCCGGGCTTTGGGGACCAGTTCATTTATCTGCGGGTAACTGTAAAGGAAGGAGAACCAATTTGCCTCGGCAAGGCCCGCATATGCCAAGGCGTATTTCGGATCATTTGCAACCGCTTGTTGGTAATATTCGATCGCCTTCTGAGCATCTTTTGCCGTGCGTTTACTACCGTAGAACCGCCCTTTCAAATAAAGCTGATATGCTTCGTTATCATCCGTGTACTTTTTGTTTATCCCCTTTGCATCATCGCCTGACAGTTTTAATTGGAGCTTTTGCGCGATCGTTGTGGCGATCTCACGCTGTGTCGCCAGCAGATCGGTCATCTTCCGGTCGTATTGCTCGCCCCAAAGGAGCGTGTTGTTTCGCACATCGACCAGCTCAACGCTGATCGTTAGATTATCGCCGATCTGAGCCAGCCGCCCGGTCATCACCGAATCGACACCAAGCTCGCTTGCGATCTTTACGACATCGGTATCCTTTCCTTTATAACGAATAACCGCACTCGTCGGACTAACTTTCAAATTTGGCAGTTGGGTCAGGCGATAGATCAGCGATTCAGCCAAACCGTCTGACAAATACTCAGAATTCGGATCACCGCTCCTATTCTGAAACGGCAAAACCGCAATTGAATTGATCGATCCGCCGCTCGCAGGTTTGAAATACCGATAGCCAAAAAATCCTCCGAGAGCGATGATCGCGAGCAAAAACGGTGCGGCTAATAAACGCTTATCAAAGCCGCGAGGTTTAGCAACGATATCGCCCGTCCCGCTCGGCAAGACCGCAGTCTGGTCTGTCACGTTTATCTGAGCGCGAGTCGGAGCCTCGCCGGGAGCCGCCGTCGGGTGAAGTATCGCCGTCGCCGGTTCGTCCATGGACGCCGGGCCAAAGAGCAATTCGGAGCCGTCATCGAGACAGAAGCTCATCGAATCGTCGTTGTAATTTCTTCCACACTCAGGGCATCGTTTCATACTTTTCTATTCCGGCAGATCATCCGTTTCAGCATAGCTTTGAATCGCGGTTCGTTACGCATCGTCAAGCAGCACCGTCCTGTACGACGACGATCGACAACCCCGGCACCTTCCATTTCTTCCGCGCAGCCTCGACGTACTTATCAAAAGCCTCGACGTTGCCGTTGCCAAACAACGCCTGAGCGGTTAGCGACATACCGATGGTTACCAAAATGATCTTTTTCATATATTTGACTACGAAGATCCGCAGCGGACTTACGATCACAATTTGGCGTATTCCTCCTTTGCCTCGATCAGTGCCGGCAGGTCGGGATCGGCGTCTTTCCATAACTCAAGGAACTGCCGATATTCATGTTGAGCCATGGCAGTATCACCCTGAAGCCGGGCGGCCCGAGCGAGACCGAGATGCGCGAGTGAATAGACCGGCATCAATGGATTCCATCCCCGATGATTGAGGATCATCTGAAACTCAAGGGCCGCCGCCGCCCCATTTCGCTCACCCAGGAAGGCCTGTCCGCGGAGATAATTTGGATAATACAAGCTGACGTTATCGTAACGCCTGACAGATTCCAGGATTTGGATAGCTTGCGCACGATTGCCTTGTTGCAACTCGATCGCCGCACGGATCACGGGTGCGTGGATCTCATTGACCAATGTGTTCGTCGGATACCGTTTGACGGCTTCATCACTTTCCGCCTTCGCTTTCACAGCGTCACCACAAAGAGCGAATGCAAGACCAGCCCTAAATAGCGAGTAAGGCGTCGTCGAACCAACCGATGCACGCGAAAGGTCATCGCGGCTCTGACCGCACTCCCCAAGAATCGCGGACTTGACCGCATTTGCCGATGCGATGTTTCCCGCTTCCTCGTGCAAATTCCGCTGGGCAGCTATTTCAGCGGCACGGTTAGTAAGTTCACGCGCCTTTTTCCATTCGCCGGCAAAAGATGCTGTCCAGCCCTGCCAGAGCAGATGGTTATATTCACCAGGCTTGGAACTTGCCCAATCCAGTTGTTGCTGCGTCCCGGCTGTATCGCCGCGCATAAGAGCGAGGTCAAAGAGGTAGCTACGAACTCGATAGTTATCAAATTTCTTCTCTATTGCTTGTTCGCCGGCCGTGCGCGCTTCCTCAAAACGATTGAGCCGGGTGTATACACTTGCCAGGTTTGCGAGGATGAGTCCCGAGCTCGGATTCAGGCGGCCGGCTTCCAAAAGTTCATCGACCGTTTTCTCGTACTCGCCGACCTCGTAATATCTGTTTGATAGGTTGATATGTGCGGTCACGTCCCGTGGATAGGTCCTAACACACGTCTCTAAAGCCTCGATCGCTTTATGAAATTCACCAGTCGCGAGTGTGTAGTATTGATCAGCTATCCGTAGTTTCTCTCTCTCAGTGACCTTATCGCGTAATTCGAACGCCTTTGTCGCAGCTTCTGCGGCCAACGCGGGCTGATTAGCGTTGCTGTAAAATGATCCAAGTACGCCGTACGCGACAGCGAAGGTAGGGTCTAGTTCGATGGCGCGCTTCTGCGACGAAACGGCGTCGTTCGTCTTCCCCAGGTTGTTAAGTTCCAGTCCCAGGGAATAGGCTTTGAGAGCATCAAGGGATGACGTCGTGGCCTCGGCAAGCGGCGCGTTGAAGGTCTCGATCGAGCTCAGAGATTCACCCAGCTTCACCCGGAGACGGGTCGATGCGTCGCCCAACGTCCGTAACACCTGTTCTTTTCCCTCAGCCTCGACCTGTTCGCTGGCCAGGACATCACCAGTCTGGACGTTGACGGCTTCGAGGGTGATAACGTAGTTTCGGCCGAGACTCGCGATCGATCCCGATAGCATGGCTCGCAGGCCCTGTCGCTGAGAAACTTCTCGTCCAATATCACGTGTTACCCGTTCATCAGCCGACCGATTCATCATCTTTAAAGTATCCCGCACCCGGTCGTTCGGTAAGATGCTCAGAAAAGGCGATTGCTGCAGCTGCACGGCTAGCCCCTGTTTGAGTGTTCCATCAAAGACATCGTCACCCGTTTTGTTATCAAAATCGGTTATCAGGATCACGTCTTTGTTCGTCAGAACTGCGGAATTCCTAAAGTACGCAAAGTAACCGGAAGCAGCCCCCATTAACAAAAGACATCCGGCTACTGCGGCTAACCCATAGCGCCGATGCGTTTTAGTAAATTCCAAGGCAGAAAACCGGCGCGTCTCGCCCCCTCGGGACTCTTTGTGCGTATCGGCAAGAATGCCGCCCGAAGGTGGAACAGTAAATGCTTCGGTAGCGTTATCATAAATCTCGCCTGTACCGGCAGTTGCTGATCTTGCAAAACCGCGAATGTGAGGGCGTTCGAGCTCCTCAGAAAACTCGAGTTCGCGCTTTAAATTCTTTACATCAAGCAGGAGGTCTTTTATGGTCTGATACCGCTCGTCAGCCTTCTTCTGCAGCGATTTTTGGATTATTCGCAGCAACTCCATCGGTATGCCTTCACCGAGCGGAGGCGGTTCCTTCATCAAAATTGCCGCGATCGTATCGTTCGGCGTCTCACCCGAAAAAGGGGGCCGATTTTCGAGCAATTCATAAAGGACAATACCGAGACTCCAAATATCGCCACGTGCGTCGACTGTCAGCCCGCGAGCTTGTTCAGGTGACATATAGCCGACAGTTCCCATCACCGTACCCGGCCGCGTATTGACCTGAGCGGTTACGGCGTCTTCAAACGCAGTTGCTGATCTGCCTGTTACGTCCGCGGTTCCCGACAGTTTTGCCAGGCCAAAATCGAGGACTTTTACCAAACCATCGTCGCGGAGCATGATGTTCTCGGGCTTGATGTCGCGATGAACGATTCCCGCCTGGTGAGCAGCGTCGAGGGCCGCCGCGACCTGGAGAGCGACGTCCAGGATCTCGCGCAAGATCAGCGGCTTTCCACGCATGTGTTTTCGCAGCGTCACCCCCTTGATCAACTCAGTCGCGATATAACGCAAATCCTTGAACTCACCGATCTCAAAAACCGTCAGGATATTCGGGTGATTAAGAGCAGAAGCCGCCTTGGCTTCCTGGATGAACCGTCGCACGCGATCCGCGTCACCAGCGACCTCGTCAAGCAGTACTTTTAGGGCAACCTGCCGGTCAAGTTTCGTGTCTTCGGCAAGATAAACCTCACCCATACCGCCCGCACCGATCTGCGAGAGAATTTCATAGTGGCTGAGTCTTGTGCCTTTTTCGAGTTTCATTTTCTAAATCCGCTGATCAGGACGACGTCGCTCGTCGATGTTCCTCGCGAGACGGCGATCTGCTTGCCGTCGCGAGAGAGATCGTATGAGCCTATGAGACCGCTCGTGAAATTTGTTATTTGCCTGGGTGCTGTACCATCTATCGGCTGCGCCCAGATATTCGTGACACCGGTTTTATTCTCGGCGTAAAGGATCGAGCGACCATCAGGCGACCAACGTAAACCTGCGGACACGTAGCCCTTTGGCAGAGCAAAGGTCTTTATTGGGGCTCCCCCTGCGGAAGAAATAATAGCCAATTTGTAAGGGGCCTTTGGATCCTCCCGATAATGACAAACCAGTTGTTTACCGTCGGGTGAAAATCGGGGTGAGTTTGACTCTTTGTCGGTCAACTGCACGGGCGTTCCGCCGTCGATCCCAACCTTCCAGATATTGCCTTTGTTGGCGTAGTGAAGAAACACGACCTCACGACCATCAGGCGAAAAACTCGGATTTGCATCATTATTGAAGGTCAATTGGATTGGATTGCCGCCGTCTATGTCGATTCTCCACACGCCCCACGTGCCGGTGCGATTGGATGTGAAAACGATGAATCGTCCATCAGGCGAGAGAACGGGGGCCTCGTTTGAGCCGGAGTTTGTGGTCAGTTGTTTCGGACTGCCGCCCCGCGGATCACCGATGTAAAGATCCCTAAAGTAGCTACAGCAATATTTGCTGTAGACTATTCTTCCGTCGGGGGCCCAGGACGGTTGGAAATTCTGATCGCTGCCCGAGGTGAGTTGAGCTGAGAGAACGGTGTCCGTTGAATTACCCGTCCAGATGTTTGAGACGGCGGTGCCCTGTACCGTCGCAAGACCCTTCGAATCATCGGTGAGACTTATTGCAGAGTAATTATTCAGATCCGTAGAGATCGGCTGGGCATCTCCCGAAGGATAAGAAATCTGCCAGACCTTCAAGAAGCCCAATTGCTCGTTTGCAAGCACGAGGAGGCTCCGGCCATCCGCGAGCCAGAGTAGGTCGGCTGCATCATAAAACTTCTTCGGACTAAAGAATTTGACCTCGCCGGTTGCGACCAAAACCGAGGCAACGCTCACGTTTCGCGGGCTGTATGTACCTGCGGTGATAGCGATGGTTTTGCCGTCGGGTGACCAGGCGGGACCTTGATAAAACTGTGCTATGAACTCATTCCCGTGCCGCTCCATCAGTTGGCGCTGACCGCTGCCATCGGCGTTCGCGATCATCAGTTTCTCTAGATCGTCCTCGCGGCTGTAATAAGTGATCTGTTTCCCGTCAGGCGAAAAACTTACCTTACCCCAAAGGTTGGAAAACAGCTTTTGAGCGTTGCCCCCGAGAACGGGGACCTGATAAAGGGTGCCGCTCGAGTCGTCCACTTCAAATACGGTGTAGAAGAGATATATTCCGTCGGGCGAAAATGCGAGTCCCGCATAGCGAACTGGGGCGGGTGGCAAGATCTGGGTGCCGTTGCCCGCTACGGCTGACTGCTGAAGCCAGAGGGTCTGTTGTTCTCCGTCACTCGTCGCATAAACGAGCCATTTACCGTCGGGCGAAATAGCAGTTGTGACCACCTTGCCCGAGTTGGTCAGGCGAGTGAACTTCGCCGACTCAGAGGAAATATTCGCATTTTTGCTGCCAGCATACTTGTAGTATCCAAAACCGGCCGCAGCGACCATGAGAATCCCGGCCGTCAGAATTAGAGCAGTCCAGTATTTGTGCTCCTTGACCTGAGAAACGAGATACTCCGCACTCGAACGCTGCTGAGGCGCAACGCTGGTTTGCGTCGAGATCACGCCGGAGAGTACCGCCGTCACGTTTTCGCTCATCCGGCCGGTGCTGACATTTGACGAGCTTGTCGATTGCGGGACGTGCGAGCGTTCGAGTTCCTCGGAAAATTCGAGTTCGCGTATGAGATTCTTTACGTCCAGGAGAAGGTCCTTGACCGTCTGATACCGCTCGTCCGTCTGTTTTTGCAGTGACTTGCGTACGATTCGCCGCAATTCCGACGGCGTGGCCTCGTCAAGCGGCGGTGGTTCTTTTGTCAGGATCGCGGCAATCGAGTCGTTCGCCGTCTCACGGGCAAAAGGCGTCGCACGAGCGAGCATCTCATACGTCACAATGCCGAGGCTCCATACGTCGCAACGAGCGTCGATTTCCTTGCCTCTGGCCTGCTCGGGTGACATGTAGAGGACGGTTCCCATCACCACACCCGGCCGCGTATTGACCTGAGCCAGCGTTGCGTCGTCCGACTCCGCCTGGCCAACCGTTGTAGCAGTTAGCTTAGCCAAGCCAAAATCGAGGACCTTAACGATCCCGTCATCGCGGAGCATAATGTTTTCGGGTTTGATGTCGCGATGGATAATGCCCGCGTTATGAGCGGCATTGAGGGCCGCAGCCACCTGCAACGCGACATCGAGGACCTCACGGAAAGTCATCGGAAGCCCCCGCAAACGGTCGCGAAGTGTCTCGCCCTTGATCAGTTCGGTCGCGATATAACGCGAATTCTCGAATTCACCAATCTCGTGAACGGTCAGAATATTAGGATGATTTAGCGCCGACGCGGCCCTTGCCTCCTGCACGAATCGCTTTACGCGTTCTTCGTCGCCGGCAACCTCATCGAGCAAGACTTTTATCGCAACCTGCCGTTCGAGCTTTGTGTCCTGCGCCAGATACACCTCGCCCATCCCACCCGCACCGATCTTCGAAACGATACGATAATGCGACAACTCTGTGTTTACTTCCAGTTCTTTTTTCATCAAAAATAATCCCGTGTAAATTCCGGGCATCGTTTCATAGGCAATAATTGGGATTGCCGAAAGTATAGCACGGGTTTGCCGCAAGCTATGTGATCCTATTCCCCCAATACCAATTGAATCCAACGGCCTTTCTGCGTTAATGTATGGCTGGCACGAGGCAATCAATATGATACGTTTCCTTTCGACTTTCGCACTGGTTTTGGCTGCTGCTATCTCTCTTCACGCACAGACGGCACCTGACGCACCTGACGCACCTGAGTTGACGCGATTGCTGAGCGAGTTCCTTGCCGGGGCCGGGCGTAATGATGCGGCGGTTCATGACAGGTTTTGGGCGGAGGATCTGATCTATACTCGTTCGGCGGGTGTTCGCACAAATAAAGCAGAAATAATGAAGGGGCTAAAGGTCACTGCTCCGGCACCAAAGCCAGGCGATCCGGTGACGGTTTACACCGCTGAGGACATTAAGATACAGCAGTACGGCAACGCTGCCGTCGTTGCGTTTCGCCTGGTCAGCACGACGACCAAGGCTGATGGCACGAAGACAAGCGGCAATAATCTCAACACCGGCACCTTCATCAAACGCAACGGCAAATGGCAGGTCGTCGCGTGGCAATCGACGATCGTTCCCAAGGCCGAATCGACCGCCTCGACGACAAACAAACCGGCAACAACCTTGTCCCTCAGCGGCGGAGCTGTAACTCTCGCCTCCACGGGTCCGGTGGCCTCTCCTTCAGGCTCGACAACACGCACCTATCAGAAAGGCCCGCGCGGTGGTTGCTATTACCTGAACGACAAAGGATCGAAGGTCTATGTCGACAAAAAATTCTGCCCATAGTCCTTCCCGTCTTTATCATTCCTGTTCTTATTCGTGTTCTTTTCGTGTTTATTCGTGGCTAAAAATTTCTTAAGCCACCAATCAACACGAACAAGATACGAATAAAATCAAAATCAGGATTAATTCTTGCAAGTTTCTTCTCGTGGCCCGTTCTATCGGGCGCAGTGTTGATTTTGAGTGGCAAATGATCGGTTCTTCGGGCATTTGCGGAAAGACATTCATCGTCAATCCGGCTGCATTGGTTAGGGCAAGCGGACGGCCACGTGTCCGTGAGTTTCTAGTAGCAAACGTTGCAGAAGCCCGCACTAGTTGACGGCATCTCACCCGAGCTACATCTAGGAGTAAAAATGAGAAGATCTATTATTTTAACGACAGTTTTGGCGGTCTCGACCGCTGTGTTGGGTGCCTGCGAAACGCCGAAACCCGAAGTAAAGCCTGCTACACCGGCACCGACCGTAACAGTGGCTCCGGCAACACCGGCTCCGACCGGTTCGCCGGTGACAACGCCGGTCAAACCCGGCACGACGCCTGAGGTGAAAAAGACCGACGACAAGGGCACCAACAAAGAGGTCAAACCGGCCGCGACCTCGACACCTAAGACAAGCTAGCCTTTCGCGGTAGATAACAAATGAACGGCGAGTCGTGATCCGGCTCGCCGTTTTATTTGCACAAATACGAAAAACGTGCGAACTTTCTCGCGGAGGCGCTCGTTTGCAATATGTCAACATCGACACCATCGGAGGGATTTATGAAAAAATGGGGTTTTCTCATATTCGCAACAGCACTAATATTAGGCGTCGTAGTTTCGAGCCTGTTCTCATTCGGCCGTCTCACCGGTAAGTTTACAAATTTTTCGCTCAAGGTCGGCTCGGTCAAGGGTTCGGGCCAGATGGGAACCGAGGTCCGTGAGCTAAGCGGCTTTAAAAAGATCGACGCAAGCGGCGTATTTCAGGTCGAGATCGTTGCGCAGAAAGATTTCTCGGTCGAGATCGAGGCGGACGACAATCTGCTTGAGTACATTAAGACGGACGTTCGCCACGGAGCGCTCCATCTCGAGACCGAACGCAAACTCTCGACCAGCAACCCGATCCGCGTACGCATCTCTGCACCCAACATCGAGGCCATCGAATCCTCAGGAGCTGCAAATATAGTCCTTACCGAACTAAAGAATGACGGCATCGAGATCGAATCGTCTGGTGCGTCAAAGATCAAGGTGTCCGGTGAGACGGCAAAATTAGTCGTTGACGTAAGCGGAGCGACCCAGGTAAATGCCGATGGCTTGACAGCCGAGAATGCGAATATCGAGGCGAGCGGTGCAAGCACTGTTGAATTGCTTGTGAACGGAAATCTGAAAACGAATGCTTCCGGTGCGAGCACGATCCGCTATGCGGGTTCACCGAAGGACGTAGTTAAGAAATCGTCCGGTGCCAGCACCGTGGCTCCGAAATAGTTTCTTAGGTCTCGACCGCTACGGTACGAACGCCGAGAATATGGCCCGAGTCGTCGAGGCCGACAATTAGAATGTCGATTCGGATCTTTCCAAATCGATAGACTTTCAGAGAGTGAAGATTTTTCTCAAGTACCTTTCCCAGGGCGAGAAACATCTTCGCTCTCGTCTTTTGCGACTCGCTCTGCCCTTCCTTGATCGTCGTCAGCTTGGCAAAAAATATCTTCACGTCCATTTCGCTGATCTTAGTTCCCGCTTTCAAACCTACGCGTTGTAGAATGATCTCACCGTTAATGGAATCTGCCGCTCCGAGGTCGACCGGCGTGACCGGAGCGTCCGTTTCGCTGATGTAAACCAGCCCTTCACAGGCGCGCGATATCAGAGGTAATACATCGTCGTTATTTTTTTTTCCTTCGCGAAAAAAAATGTCTTTTTTTTTGTCCATTTTGGTCGTTTTTGAGGCCCGGATCTGACGTTTTTCTTACTCTAACACATTCGAAAATCGAGGCGAATTGTTGACAAAAAAAGGAGTTAAATTCATGTTAAACGGCGCGCCGGGAAGCTGTGGATATTCGTTTGCGTGCGCCAATTTTTCGTGTTAGTCTGTATCCCGTTTCCAAGAACCGGATAACTGTAACTCATTGAAATTAAAAGGCTTAATTAGTTACATTAGGTTTTAAGCACTTCTTTTCCACGTTTGTGGATAACCTGTGAAAATTTGGCAATTCCGCTTTCTCTCACGTAGCCGGAAATTACCTAAAAGAAACGACTTCCGTTGAAACACGTGCGGTGGAAAACCGTCGGCCGAAAGTGACGGCCAAACACTGAATTTAATTGCGACCGTACCTTAAGCGCATGCGGTCATTGAAGGGTAAACTTGAACGAAATTACACAAAAAACTTCAGTCTGGAACAACGTGCTCGATATCGTCAGGTCACGCGTTGATGAGGATATTTACAACACCTGGTTCCGCTCGCTCGCATTCCAGGGCATCGACGACGAGGCCGGATTCTTCCAGCTGAAAACGGGAACCGTCACCAAAGACTGGGTCTGCCTGTATTATCAGGATCTGATGGACAAGGCCTTCGACGGAGCCGGGTTTGCCGGTTATTCGATCAAATGGGAGATCGACCCGGACGAGGTCGTGCCGCCGCAGTTCGAGGAAGAAGCAGATACGACAGATCTCTTTTTCTCTCCAAAGAATGGCCAGGCCTCAGTTCGTCCGGCGAATGCCGCACACTTTATCGATATCGAACCGGTCGAAGAATATCTCAATCCGAAGTACACATTTGAAAAATTTGTCGTCGGTCACTGTAATCAATTTGCACACGCCGCAGCCAAGGCGACGGCCGAGGCTCCGGGTACGACTTACAATCCGTTATTTATGTATGGTGGCGTGGGCCTGGGCAAAACACACCTGATGCACGCCATCGGCCACCACATCAAAACACAGAGCCCTCATCTCAAGGTCGCGTACATCACCTCCGAACGTTTTATGAACGAGCTGATCAACGCGATCCGTTTTAATAAGACGCCGGGATTTCGCGACAAGTACCGTTCGATCGACGTGCTTCTGCTCGACGACGTGCAGTTCATGGCCGGCAAAGAGCGTACGCAGGAAGAGTTTTTTCACACTTTCAACACGCTCTACAACGGCCAGAAGCAGATCGTCGTCACCAGCGATTGCCCGCCGCGTGAGATACCAACATTAGAGGAACGTCTGCACTCGCGTTTCGAATGGGGCCTGATCGCCGATCTCGAACCGCCCGATCTCGAAACAAAGGTCGCCATTCTCAAACGAAAGGCCGAGATGGACGGCATCGAGCTTGCCGACGACGTCGCGATCTACATGGCCGGGCGGGTCAAGACCAACGTGCGTGAGCTTGAGGGTTCGCTCGTGCGTCTGGTGGCAATCTCGTCGATGCGCGGCGTGCCTCTGTCGAAGCTTTTGGCACAGGAATCGATGAAAAATATCCTCGACAGCGAGCGGCCCGCCGGTTTGACGATCGATACGATCGCTCGCTCGGTCGCGTCACATTACCGCATGTCGATCGAGGAACTGAAATCGAAGAACAACTCGCGGGCCATCGCCGTCCCGCGGCAGGTGGCGATGTATCTCTGTAAAAGATTGACCCGACACAGCTTCCCTGAGATCGGAAGAGAGTTCGGCGGCAAGCATCATACGACGGTAATGCACTCGGTAGACAAGATCGATACGCTTACAAAGACGGACCGA
>JANNWQ010000241.1:0-7388 GCA_031408595.1 Acidobacteriota bacterium
GTTGCGTTTATAATCTTCGCGTTCATCTTCCTGCGGAGCATTATCAAGCTCATTCGCGAAAGGAGAACCTTCCAGCTTGGTGCGCAGATCAAGACTCGTTTGTTGATCTATTTCTTCGCGGTCAGTTTACTGCCAATCATCGCGATGGCGGTTTTCTCGTACCTCTTTATGAACCGGGCGCTCGAGCGTTGGTTCTCGCAGATGCCGCAGAATGTCGCTCGTAGCGCCCGTGACCTGCAGCGGACCTCGGCGGAGGACCGGCAGATTCGCATGGTGGCCACGGCGAAGATGCTCGCAGATGCTTTCGAGGAACGGACGCCGGATGCGACGGTACTTTCGAAAATGGCTCTTGATGGGCGTCTTTCATACATCGAAATTGCAGTCCCAAATGGCGGCAGAGTTTCGAGCGGCTTGCCGGCGGACGAAACGCTTGCGTCCGAGCTGGGATCGATGATCGATACGTTTCGACGCGGCGAGGTCAACACTCTATCCTTTACCGATGGCAAAAGTCTTGATGCCGCAGTCGCAAGCATGTCGGGCGGTAGGCGTCTGTTGATCGTGCCCGATCCAATCACGACGGCGAATATAGGGCAGATCGCCGACGAATCACTAAACGAACTTGACCGCCTTGGGCAACAGCAATTGACGATCCGTCGTATCGGATTGCTTACGCTCGGCGTGCTCACCTTTCTGCTGATTTTCGCTTCATCGTGGATCGCGTTCTACGTTGCACGCGGCCTGACGGCCCCGATCAAAGCGTTGGCAGAAGGGGCAAGTGAGATCGCAAAAGGTAATTTTGGTCATCGCGTCGAGGTTCTCGCAGAGGATGAACTCGCGATCCTTGTAAGTGCATTCAATGACATGTCGGCACGGCTCGATGCTAATTCCACGGAATTGACTGAACGTCGCCGTTACATTGAGACGGTTCTCGATACTCTGCCGACCGGCGTGATCTCGTTCGACGCGGAGAATAGGGTCAATACTATTAACGGTGCGGCGAGCGAGATTCTTGGCATTACCGCTGGCGAGGGCAACGCGGCGACCATCGCGTCGATTGCAGCAAACGAAGATCGATCGGTGATCGAGCGGCTGATCAGCCGGGCCAAACGCGTCGGTAATTCCTCTGATCAGACTGTTCTTAAATCGGGCGAGCACGGCGTCGAGCGTACAGTCGCCATTATTGCGTCGGCATTACCTGCGGACAATGGCGTTGTCCTAGTTATCGAGGATCTGTCGGAATTGATCGCCGCTCAGCGAGCCTCAGCCTGGCAGGAAGTCGCCCGTCGTATGGCGCACGAGATCAAGAATCCCCTAACGCCGATCCAGCTTTCCGCCGAGCGTATCGCGAAAAGATTTGACCGCAGTAGTCATCTGGAAAATGGTGGTGGCAAACGGATAGATGATCGCGGCCCATTGGGCGATGTGGTTCACGAAAGCACGGAGACGATCCTTCGTGAGGTGGCGTCGCTTAAGACGATGGTAGACGAGTTTTCACGATTTGCGCGTCTGCCGGAAACGGAGCTTGTTCCAGGCGATCTGGGCGAAGTAATCTCACAATCGGTCGCGTCATTTGAAGGGCGATTTCCAAATGTCTCCATCGAGTTTTCCGGAAACGGTGATCTGCCAGAGATACTGCTAGACGCCGAGCAGCTAAAGCGGGTTTTTGTTAATCTGATAGACAACGCGGTCGAGGCCTTTGATGAAGAGCAGGTCGGACAGAGTGTGACAGTCACCGCTCGACACGACGCGGCCCGCGATATCGTTGTCGCCGAGGTTTCCGATAGTGGCAAAGGTATCGCTCCGAGCGATCTGCAGAAGCTATTCCAGCCGTATTTTTCGACGAAAGGGCGTGGGACGGGGTTGGGGCTCGCGATAGTGAAACGCATAATTACAGAACATCGCGGACGTATTAATGTAGTTGGGAACCAGCCAAGCGGTGCGAAGTTTATTATTGAACTCCCGGTAAATAGTTGATTTGAATGCAGAATTCGATACTCATTGTTGATGACGAACGCGGTATCCGCGACACGCTGAGAGGCGTGCTTGAGGACGAAGGATTTGACGTCGAATCCGTCGAGTCGGGCGAAGCGTGTCTTGAAAAAGTCAAGGCTCATAACTACGCGTGTATCTTGCTCGATATTTGGCTGGGCGACGGCATTGACGGGCTTGAGACGCTGCGCTTGTTGAAGGATGAGGGAATCGATGCGGCGGTTGTAATGATCTCGGGGCATGGCAATATCGAGACGGCGGTGCGTTCTACCAAGCTCGGTGCGTTCGATTTTATCGAGAAGCCGCTGAGCATCGACCGCACGGTCGTGACGGTAAAGAATGCCGTTCGCCAGCGAGAACTTGAACGAGTGAATTTGCAATTGCAAAACGAGATGGCCGAGGAATACGTCATGGTTGGCGAATCAATCGCGATGCGTGCTCTCCGCAAGCAGATATCGATTGTCGCTCCGACTGATGGCCGTGTGCTGATCTCGGGTGAGAGCGGCACTGGGAAAGAGCTTGTTGCTCGTGCGATCCATGCCCAGTCGAAACGTAAAGGTTCGCCGTTTGTTGAGATAAATTCGGCTGCTATTCCGGAAGAGTTGGTCGAGTCCGAACTGTTCGGCCACGCGAAAGGAGCCTTTTCCGGAGCAACCAAGTCTAAGAAAGGGAAGTTTGAGATCGCCGACGGAGCGACGCTATTTCTCGATGAGATCGGCGACATGTCGCCGCGTGTGCAGGCTAAGATGCTTCGCGTCCTAGAGGAACAGCGGTTTGAGCCCGTCGGCAGTAATACACCGGTGTCGGTCGACGTCCGGGTAATTTCTGCAACAAATAAACCGCTCGAAGGCCTGATCGACAATGGCAATTTCCGACCCGATCTATTCTATCGGCTAAATGTGATTCCGTTTCAGGTGCCGCCGCTTAGAGAGCGAAGTGAGGATGTGCCTGTTTTGGTGGAGCATTTCAATCAACGTTTCTCGGCAGACTACGGAAAGGAAAAGAAGGAGTTCGAGACCGATGCTATCGAATCTTTGCAAGACTACGTGTGGCCGGGCAATGTTCGTGAGCTAAAGAACACGATCGAGCGGATCGTGATCATGTCATCGAAGAAAAAGATCACTGCGAGTGATCTGCCAGAACTCGAAACGTCGAACGGCATTGCCGCGAGTACTTTTAGATTTCCGACCTTCAAAGATGCGACCGATGCGTATCAACGCGAGTTCATCCTGCACAAGCTATCCGAATTCGACGGAAACGTAGCAAAGGCTGCGGAAGACATGGGAGTCGACCGCAGCCATTTGTACCGAAGGATGAGAAATTTGGGGATCAAGTAGTTCAGAGTGCAGGCTTCAGCCTGTGGCTTAACGAAGAAACAAGCTGAAGCTTGCACTCTGAACTCATTACTTCTTGATCGGAAATCCACGTTTGATCATCAGTGCGTCCACATTAGGATCGCGTCCGCGAAACTTTCGATACGCTTCGGCCGGATCGATCGTATTTCCAACCGAGAATATTTCCTTCTTTAATCGAGCGCCGACTTTCTTGTCGTAAGGACCGCCTGCTTCCGTGAAAGCACCAAACGCATCGGCTGTCAGGACGTCGGACCACAGATAGCTGTAGTAACCGGCCGAGTAACCGTCGCTTGAGAACAAGTGGCCGAACTGCGGTGTGCGGTGACGCATTACAAGTTCGTTCGGCATCCCAAGGTCGGTCAGGGTCTGGCGCTCGAAAGCATCCACATCGATCTTTGCATCACCGGCAAGGTGGAGTTTCATATCGACTAAAGCACCCGAAAGGTATTCTGTGGTTTCAAATCCCTGATTAAAAGTATCCGACTTCTTGATCTTCTCGACAAGCGAGGCCGGGATCGGCTTACCCGTCTGATAATGCAACGCAAATTTGCTGAGAACCTCAGGTGTTGAGACCCAGTGTTCAAGTATCTGCGAGGGGAATTCGACATAATCGCGGGCGACGTTGGTTCCCGAAAGGCTGGTGTATGTCACATTGGAAGAAAGACCATGCAGAGCGTGGCCGAATTCGTGAAACATCGTGACCGCATCGTCCCAAGAGATCAAGACCGGCTCGCCGGGCTTTCCTTTTACGAAATTCGAGTTGTTCGAAACGATCGTCGTCACTTCGCCTTTTATCCGATCTTGTTCCCGGTACGCATTCATCCAGGCACCTGAACGCTTGCCGTCGCGGGCGTAAGGGTCGAAATACCAGAGGCCGATGTGTTTCCCGCTCTTTTTACCCTTGACCTCGTAAACCGTTACGTCCTGATGAAAGACGGCTACTCCGGAAACCGGCGTAAACGTGAAATTGAAGATCTCGCCCGCCATCCAGAACATTGCGTCGCGGATCTTGTCCAGCTGTAAATATTTCGAGACTTCGTTTTGGTCAAGGTCATAGCGTTCCTTGCGCACCTTTTCCATGTAGAAGCGATAATCCCACGGCTCGATCTTGATCTTGTTGCCTTCTTTGTCCGCGAGCTTCTGCATGTCTGCGACTTCTTCTTTGACCCGGGCGATCGCGGCCGGCCAGACGCCTTCCATCAACTTCATAGCGTTCTCGGGATTCTTGGCCATTGCATTCTCAAGACGCCAGTGTGCGTGGGTCTTGAAGCCGAGCAGCTTTGCTCGTTCTGCCCTCAGTTTCAGGATTTCAGGGATGACGCCGTTGTTGTCGCGGGCATCGCCGCTGTCGCCACGATTGACGAACATCTTCCACGCCTTTTCCCGGAGATCGCGGCGGCTCGAATAGGTGAGAAACGGATCGATGGACGAGCGGGTGTTTCGTATAACCCATTTTCCTGCCAGCTTCTTCGAAGCCGCTGCTGAGGCTGCGGCGTCTTTTTGGCCGTCGGGCAGGCCTACAAGGTCCGCCTCCGAGTCGAGCGTCATGAAAACTTGTGTTTCATCGCCGAGCAGATTCTGGTTGAATTTAGTAAAGAGACCCGCTAATGTCTGATTGATCTCGGACATACGCTTTTTCTGTTCAGGGCCGAGCTTGGCTCCTGCGCGAACAAAATTCGTGTAATACAACCAAGCTAGTCGCTGCTTTTCGGCGGTCATCTGACTCGCACCTTTTAGGTAATGAACGGCCTCGATCCGCTTGAACAGCTTATCGTTCTGCGTGATCTTGTCGAAATGCCCGGCCAGTTTCGGGTCCATCTCGGTCTCGACCTTGCTGAACTCATCGTTGTTCATATTGCCGCCCCAGATGCCGTAGATCACGTTAACGCGTGCCAAGGTCTGACCTGTCGTTTCAAGGGCAAGGACGGTATTGCTGAAAGACGGCGGAGCAGCCTGATTGGCAATAGCGTCGATCTCGCGAAGATTTTCCTGCATCGCAGCTTCGAGTGCGGGCTTAAAATCCGCGATCTTCACCTTGTCAAAGGGCGGTAGGCCGCCGTATGGGCCGATCCATTTTTCGGTCAATGGGTTTGTTGCTGCTAAAGCGGTTTGTTGATCATTCATAAAATAGCTTGTGCCACACACAAGTGCCGTCAGTATGGTCAGTGTTATCGTAAATTTCATATTAAGATTCCCCGTTTACGTAGATGTAATAGAGATCGATACGGATGTCGATGGTTTTTGTTTCCACTCGAAACGCGATGGTTGAGGTGGTATCAGTGTAACAACACCTTGGCGGAAGAATCAGGAAATAATTAACTGGCCAATATTCTTCACTCTTACCTGAGGAGTGTCTCCGACAAATACTCGCTGACCATTGAGCTCCGTGAAGGTTATATATACGCCTTTCTCGATTCCAACGAAAATGACGGGAATATGATAATTGATGTGTTCAGTGTGATCGCTGACGAGTGTCGAGCGACCGGTTATCAGAAAGTGTTTGTGGAACATTAGACGCCCAAGTGCCTTTCGACCTCGGAAGCATATGATGCGGCGGTCGGGGTGGCTGACCTGAATTTTGCCGGTATCCAGATCGCCTACCTTGATTGCGACCCGACGCACCTTGACGGAAGTCAGTTCGGCGAGCTGGTAGCCGTAAATCGCGGTGTCGTCGGCACGGCCTTTCGCGATAAGGACGAGGCCGAGAAATGGCTGCTTGGCTGAAAAAAGTATTATGATCAGAATCGAAAAAGGCTGCCGGTTAAGGCAGCCTTCCCATTTTGTGGTACACCCGGCATGATTCGAACATGCGACCCCTTGATTCGTAGTCAAGTACTCTATCCAGCTGAGCTACGGGTGCACAAGGCGAACACCTAGACTACAAAGGTACGCGAAGAGTGTCAAGAATGAGGGTTTGGTTTTTGGGTTTGGGTCTTTGGTCTTTGGTTTGGAGGAGAGATCGCTAGAGTGAGCGAATCAAAGTTCCAAAACCAAACCCCCTACCTCGCAAAATATCCTTGCCTCGTCCTCGATATTAACTCCTGAGTTTTGACATCAATTCGTATCGAACGCCACTTGCCATCGCGTTTATCATTCGCAGGTTGATATTCGATCGTATAGAGTGTTCGCAGGTCGGCCGCGACCAGAGCGTAAAGACGACCCATCTCTTCGAGACGATTGATGGTATTTAAGGTACCCCCACTTCGGTCGGCGACCAATTGGAGCCGCGTTCGAGCCGCTCTGAACATTGCGATCTGCCTTTGGGTCGGATCAGCAAGCTTGTCCGGGTTGCCGGTAGGCAATGCGAGCGGGTAAATTGTAACGCCCTGGGCGTCGGAGCGGTTTAGCACACGATTGAGGGTTTCGTTCGCCTCAGGTTTTATTGCGCTCAGTATCTGATCATCGCTAAGCGGTGCGAGCAGATCACGGTCCTGATCCTTGACCAGCGAGTCGATGCCATCGGTTAGAACGATGATTGCTTTGCGCCGACTTTTCTCCTTTGAAAGTTTGTCGAGTGCAAAATCGAGGGCTTTGTAGAGATGGGTTTTTCCCCGGCCATTGGCCACCGCGATTGAATTTGCGATCGTTCCACGGTCGGTCGTGAAATCATTCCTGAGGTTGATCTTGTCGTAAAACTCGATCACGGCAACCCGGTCATTCGGCCCGAGAGCATCGATGAATCGCACCGCCGATTGCTTTATTACCTGACGAAAGCCAAGAGTAGATCCGCTCATGTCGAGCATTATCACTACGCTAAACGGAGCCTCGGTTGGCTCAAACCGCAGTATTTGTTGCTTTACACCGTCCTCAAAGATCTCAAACTTTGAACGGTCAAGATTCGTTATTGGACGACCGCGTCCGTCGGCAACACCAACATTAAGGCGAACGATCGACGAATCGACGCGGATCGGATCATCATCCTGAGCTGTGATACTAACAGCGAGGACTACAATGACTAATATAAAAGAAAGTGGTCTAATAACGGCCATAGCAAAATGTTAGCAATTTGACGCGGTTTGGTGAAGGACAGTTGTATCGACGAGA
>JANNWQ010000242.1:0-3103 GCA_031408595.1 Acidobacteriota bacterium
GCCTGCGTCAGGCGCGTATGCGTTGCCCGGACGATAATCTATCGGCGTCGTCTCGTAAACAAATCGCTGCTCGTCCGCTGTTGGAAGAACGCGGTCGCCCGTGGTTGAGCCGGACGTAGTCGAATTGCGCGGCGTCGGCGAGACCTTTACCGTTACAGTCGGCGCTTTGCTGGAAAAGCTGGGGCCAAACGCCAGAAATAATGCGCCGAGCGATATCACGCCCAGCGCCGCTGCGGCGATGATCTTATTTCTCTCGGTCGTGGTTTTGCCTTCGAACAATTTCATTACTTCAAAACTACTGGGCCAGCGTTACCGGTGAAAAATTTGGGCGGCGAAAATACGCTGCCATCTCGATACGCAGGCTGACAATATCGCCGTGCATCTTGCCTTTCGCCCGCTCACGCTGCGACTGCGGCAGAGTCTGCTGGACAGGATTCGCACTGATCCCGGGCGGGAAGCCTTTGTTCTGTCCGGCACGGTTTGGGTCTGCTGCCCCGTAGACGTCCGTTGGCATTCCAGTTTGATTCTGCGCTACCTGCGGTGAGTTGGTCTTTTCTTTTTCCGAATCCGACGGAGCAAGCTCGACAGCACTTACAATAATAAATTCACGACCGGTCTCGATCTCGCGGATAAACCGTCTCAGGCTCTGATACGAACCCTCAACCGTCGTCGAGACGTAAACGCCGGGGTAAAGACTTCGAAACTTCGAACGTCCCTTTTCCTGATCTGTCTGCGTTCCCGCCTCGCGGTCAGCGGTCTCAAGCGGGGCGTAGTCGGGCCCGCTTGTATTTACAAGGCCGTATGCAGATATCAGGCTATTTATCCGCTGATAAAGAGCGCCTTGGCCCGTCGATACGACCGGCAGAAAACGCATTTCAAAATCATCGACGCTGGAAACTATCTTGGCGACCTCGGTCTCGGTACTGGTGATCTGACCGTATTTGGTTCGTGCCGCGACGAGTTCTGTCTCGAGGCGGTCGGCATCAGAACGATTCTTTGCGAGTTCGCGATTGGACGGGATGACAAAGAAAACGTAGATCATCGCTGCCGCGATCAAGGCCAATGCGCCAACGCCGACAACACCCATCTCGATCGGTCCCCACATTCCGGCGTAAACCTTACGCGGACGATTGGGTGGAATAGTGTTCCAAACCTGTGTTTCAACCGTTTCGGTCGAGGCGATATTTGTTGGCTCAACTTCTGCCATATTATTGACCGCCTCCTTGCCCGTTCATCGCAACGTCAGACGACGGAGCGGCCGCGTAGCCATACGCAGGAGTGTAGATCAGGCGAAATGTGTACTCGGTGAATGTGACGCGTTCGTTCTTCTCAAGATCCTGACCGCGAAGCTCGGCACGGAACAGCCCTGAGTTATTCATCCGCTCGATCATCGTCATCACTGACGCATAATCTTTGCTCAGGACCGCAAACTCAAGCTCGGCCTTAACGCGGTCGCCATCCTGATAGATATTCTCGACCGCAATACGCGACGCGCTGACGCTGACCGGCATTACGGATTCGAGATCGGCAAACAGCCTGGACCAGCCGAAAGTCTTATTAGCAACAAGCCTGTGCGACGCATTCAAAAGTGCTTTTTGATCAGGCGACAGCAGTTGCTGCACCTTTTCGCCCTCGCCCTTTAACCGCGTGATCTCGCCTTCGCGTTCTTTGATCGCGGTAACCAGCAGATCATTTTTATTAGTGTTGTCCCGCAGGGTCGCAAGGCAATAAACGCCGGCCAGAGCGCTCACGACCAACATCAATGCAGCCGCAAGATACGGCAACACGCGGTTGCGAAATGGATGGGTAGAGAGGTTTAGCTTAGTGATCACTTGTAATACTATTCAAACTTCGAAAAAACTCGCCTAAAGACAAGCTTTGATTCTAACACGAAGGAGAATCGTTGTCTTTCACGTAAACAAGCGCTAAATTGTTGCAAATTCTGATAGAAAGGGCGCGTCGGCCGGAAAGTTCGGCCACGGATCAGTCACGGCGCGGAGGCAAATGGCGGTCGATCTCGGTCGGGCTCAAATCGCGGTAAGCGGCAACACGATTGCGGCCCTCTCGCTTTGCACGATAGAGCGCCGAATCGGCCATTTCGACCAGCTCGATCGGGTCCGAGGAGTCGTCGGGAAACGATGACACGCCAATACTGACAGTGATATTGTGCGTACCCTTAGAGCCTTGACGCACAATGCTAAAAGGATAAGATTCGATACTCGAACGAATGCGTTCGGCTGCAACAATGGCCTGAGGCAGATCGGCATCGAGCAAAAATGCGGCAAATTCGTCGCCGCCAAAACGTGCCGCTGCATCGCCACTGCGTAAATTTGTCATTATCGAGAAGCCGATCTCTTCTATAGTTTTGCTGCCGGTTAGGTGGCCATAACTGTCGTTTACGAGCTTAAAATCATCGCCATCCATCATCAGCACGCAAAATGGCCGCCCCTCAGCCGTCGCACGGCCGGCCTCACGGCGAAGTTCAGAAAAGAATGAGCGGCTCGATAAAAGTCCGGTCAGATCGTCATGCGAGATGAGCCGGTGGATCTGGCGTTGGTATTCGCGGTCGATCTCATCGAGCAGATCAAATCGCAGAATCGTCTCACCGACCGTGATCTTGTCGCCATTTTCCAGGATCTCGCGTCGAACGCGACGCCCGTTTAGGAAGGTGCCATTTCGCGAATCGAGATCATTGAGCACGTATTCCATCGACACACGCGATTCGCTCGGCATAGCCAAAATGCGGGCATGCTGGCGCGAGACCTGCGTATCATTGACACGCACATCAGCCTCGATCGCGCGGCCCAGAATAACCTCTTCGCGTTCGAGCGGGATCGGCACAGCGATAAGCTCACCGGTCAAAAAGACCAGTGCAGGCTTTAGATCGCGGCGGGTTATCTCGGAATCGTTCATCGAAAAGGTGCGGGAAGGAGTAGCAAATATAAGGATAACCTTTCTTTACAACAATTTCCATCATTTTTACGCCAACAAAAAGGCGACTCGTGTGAGCCGCCTTTTTGGTTAGGGTTGTTGGTCGATGGTCGTTTGTTGACCATCGACCTTGGGTTGTTATTCCTGGCCGGTGAAGTCGACATCTGTGAGG
>JANNWQ010000243.1:0-4903 GCA_031408595.1 Acidobacteriota bacterium
CCACAATGTTCGGGATCAATCCCTCGACGCGGCCGCCTAGTTCGAAGACTTGCTTCATCAGCGTCGAAGACAGATAGCTGTATTCTTCACCGGCCATCAGGAATACGGTCTCAATAGTCGGTTCGAGGCGGCGGTTCATCAGGGCCATGCGGAGTTCGTACTCGTAATCGCTGACCGCACGAATGCCTCGGACAATTGCGGTCGCCTCGCTCTTGCGGGCGAAATCTGCCGTCAGACCTGAAAAGCTCTCGACCCGCATCTTGCATCCGTCGGTCTCTACTAACGGCAGAACCTCTCCGATCATTTCGCAGCGTTCCTCGACTGAGAACATCGGATGCTTGTCCGCGTTATTGAGAACCGCAACGATCATCTCGTCAAACAGCGGAGCCGAGCGTTTGATGATGTCGAGATGTCCGTTTGTCAGCGGGTCAAATGAACCTGGAAATATGGCACGTCGCATTTCTAGAATTGTAGCTTGGTTACGCCCTAAAACTTAGTAGCTAGCAGCTTTTTCGCTTTTTCAACCGCTTCGCGGCATTCGATCAAAAAGTCCGGATTGTGCTTCATGCTCAGCACCTTATCAAGCTGCTTTCGAGCCTCAGCCTCTTTCTTGACTGCGAGATATGCCTCGGCGAGATGAAGATGAAGATTCATATTGTCCTTTTCGGTTTCAATGGCCTTTTCAAAGAATTCCACGGCCTTCTCTGCCTTTCCGCCATACAAACGAGTTTCAAGCTCTATCTGGCCGAGTACGTCGTATGCGGTTGAGTTTTGATAGCTCGGCTGCAACTCAACTACCTTCTGCATCGCTGCGCGAACATCAGGCAGTGATTTGACGCCGACCGTCAGCATATTCTTTCGGGAAAGCTCGCCGAGATTTGCTCCGTACCAGAAATGTCCCTCGGCTTTTGTAGGTTCTAGTCCCAAAGCGATCTTTCCTGCATCGCGGCCTTCTTCGAAAGCTTTGTTCGATTCTTTTTCGTCAGTCGACTGCGTACCGAGGAAATAATTGAACTTCGCAAACTTCCATTCAACTTCGAAATTCCGTTGGCGCGGGTCGCGGGCCTTCCGGAGCAAGTTTATTGCTTCGCGCAACTTAGTGACGTCTTCGCGTTGTTTGAACAGGGCCTCGGATTGACTCAAAGAAGAAGCAATTGTCTCGGCACTGACCGCCGGACGCTCGGGTTCGATGGCGTCGGCCTCGGCGCAACCAAATTGTAGGCACAATGTAATTACAATCGCGATAAAAATTGCAGCTTTGATGTTCTTCATGACGTAAAATCCCTACGAACGTGTTACGATTATGGACAAATCTACAATTGATATTTAGAAGTTTGAATAAAAATAGCACAAAGCCGGAATGAATAACAACGGACAACCAGCCGCATTTTACGATCTCGAAGGAACGCTGGTCAGCACAAATCTCGTGCACACGCTCGCCTTTTACGCCAAGCGGCAACAGGGCCTCTGGCAAACCGCGAAAAAGTCGGTCGGCACACTCGCGAAGTTGCCGTTCTTTGGCATCACCGATCTGTATTCGCGAAATGTATTTAACGAGGTGTTCTTTAAAAGCTATTCAGGCTTCTCGCAGGACCGGCTGCGGTATTTTTCCGACGAGCTCTTTGAGGAAGTCTTAAAGCCCGCGATCTTTCCCGGCACATTTGACCTCATCGCCTCGGGAAAAAAGATCGGCCAGCGCCAGGTGGTGCTGACAGGCGCGTTGGATTTTACTATCGAAAGGATGATGGTGCACCTTGGCATCGATGACTACGTAGCCAACAGGCTCGAATTCGTCAACGGTTACGCCACCGGCCGCGTCCTGCCGCCTGTAATGGCCTCGGCGACCAAGGCCCGGTGGATCAGGGAATACGCCGAACGCGAGAACATCAATCTGTCCGATTCATACGCATATTCCGATTCGATCTCCGACCTGCCAATGCTCTCGATCGTCGGGCATCCCGTCGCGGTTTGTCCGGATTTTAGACTGAAACAAGCGGCGTTGCAGCATGATTGGGCGATCTTGGATTTGAAGTAGTATGCAGGAAGCCAAAGTCCAGTTATGTCCGTTTTGCGCATCCGAGATGGAGCATGGAAGTGTGCTCGGGAATCAACACATGAGCGGTAGTATTCGGTGGGTAGTGGGCGAGCCCACATTTACAAAGAATCTTTTCGGTTCATTTATGGCGGGTTCCGAGGAACTCGCGAAAATCGACAAGTTGTTCGCTGGGCCCTATCTTCGCGGCTCGCGGTGTAAGAGTTGTAGGAAGGTAATTTTGGACTATTAAGATGGCACTTGAATTAAGACGAAAAACACACGAATCGATCGTTTACATCGACAAAGACTCCGCGCCGCGGATCATGCCGTTTGGCGAGGATTTTATTATTAACGACCTGCCTGTAGGGACGCGGGTTATTTATCCGAATCCACCCATAAAGGGGCTGCCTAATCGCGAAGCGGCGATTCGATATGCAGTGAATCACCCAATCGGGATGGAGCCGCTGTACGCGCTGCTCGAGCCGGGAATGCGGGTGACGATCGCGATGGACGATATTTCGCTGCCGCTGCCGCCGATGCAGACGCCCGATCTGAGGCAGACGATGCTTGAGGTGGTGCTGGATATGTGCGGTGCGAACGGCGTCGATGACGTGCATCTGATCATTGCAAATTCGCTCCATCGCAAGATGACGGCGTGGGAAATGAAGCGGATGGTCGGCGCGGACATCTACAACGAATACTACCCCGACCGTTATTACAACCACGACGCCGAGGACGACGACAATCTGGTCACGCTTGGCGTCACGCGGCACAACGAACCGCTGCGGGTCAACAAACGTGCGATCGAGAGCGATCTGCTCATCTATCTCAACATCAACCTCGTCCCGATGGATGGCGGCCACAAATCGGTCGCGGTCGGGCTTTGCGATTACGAATCCCTGCGTGCACATCACGACCCGCAGACGATCCGCGAGTCGGATTCGTATATGGACCCGCCAAAATCGGTGTTGAACCACAAGGTCATTCGCCTGGGCAAACTCGTTGATGACGCCTGCAAGGTCTTTCACATCGAGACGGCGATCAATAACAAGATGTTCCCCGAGGGCTACGACATATTGACGCGGAACGAGGACGAATTCAGTTTTGCCGATCGCATGAAATGGGAAGTAATGGCCAAGACGTTCTCAAAAATGCCGCGAGCCGCACGGCGGAAGATGCTCCACGCGATACCGGCGCAGTATGAACTGATCGCTTGCTATGCGGGTAAGACCGAGCCGGTTCACGAGAAGATCCTTGAAAAGAACTATCAGCAGTACGAGATCCCCGTAAAAGGCCAGTGCGACATTTTGATCTCGGGCATTCCCGACATCTCGCCGTACAACGTGTATTCGGCTCTCAATCCGATCCTGGTTCAGGTCATGGCACTCGGGTACCACTTCAATATGTACCGGAATAAGCCCTTGCTTAGAAAGGGCGGTGTGATGATCATTACTCATCCGTGTTTTGATGAGTTCGATCACAAGTTTCACCCGAGCTATATCGAGTTTTTCCATCGATTGCTACCAGAATCGCGGGATGCATTTTACCTTCGCGAAAAATACGAACGCGAATTCGCGACCAACCCGGCTTACATCGAAATGTACCGCCGCGGCAACGCTTATCACGGAGCGCATGCATTTTTCATGTGGTACTGGGGCGAAAACGGCCGCCAGCACGTCGGCAAAGTCATCGTCGCCGGAGCCGAAAACGCCCACGTCCCCGAAATGCTCGGCTGGGAACGCGCGGATAATTTGACAGAGGCGATCGCCATGGCCCGCTCATACATGGGCCGCTCGGCCGAGATCACGATGCTGCATCAGCCGATAATCGGGCTGTGTAATGTAAGCGACTAGGTTGCAGAAGCCCGCACCGAGTAAGGGCATCCATTAATAACCCAGCCGATGCCCTTACAACCTGCGGGGCTGCAACAGATAGAGGAGATTTTTCGCAATGGAAAGCACACAAATGACACCGGAAATGGAATCGCTTAAGGATCGGTTACGTTCGACGTGGATCGCGGGCGATTTTGGTGTGATCGCACGGTCGATTGAATTGGGAGCGGAAGAATTTGTCGCCCGGCTTGATCTAAAACCGGGAATGAGAGTTCTAGATGTCGCCACCGGAACGGGAAATCTGGCTCTGCCGGCTGCTAAGGCAGGAGCCGAGGTCACCGGTATTGATATCGCTCCAAATCCGATCGAACAGGCGATAGCGCGTGCTGCGGCAGAGGGTATTGACGCGAAATTTGATGTTGGCGACGCCGAGGCTTTGCCGTACGGCGATGCGAGTTTTGACGTTGTGATGACGATGTTCGGAGCGATGTTCGCTCCGCGTCCGGATGTAACGGCGGCAGAATTGATCCGTGTCTGCAAACCGGGCGGGCTGATCGCGATGGCGAATTGGACGCCCGAAGCGTTTACGGGACAGATGTTCAAACTCGGAGCCAAACACGTTCCGCCGCCGCCGGGGATGCCGTCGCCGGTGCTGTGGGGAACCGAGGATGCGGTTCGCGAACGCCTTGCCGATGGAATTTCTGATCTTCAGATGACGCGGCGAAAGATCATGTTCCTATATCCTCTGTCTCCAGCCGAGGTCGTCGAACAATTTCGCCAATACTTCGGCCCGACGGTCGTCGCATTCAGCAAACTCGACGCAGACGGCCAAGCTGCGTTGCGTTCGGACCTAGAAGCTTTATGGGCCGAACACAATCAAGCTACCGACGGAACGACGGCTGTTGAGTCAGAATATTTGGAAGTCAGGGCGGTAAAGGGGGTAGCACGATGAGACTAAAACTATTTCTTGGAATTGCACTGTTGTTTGGCACGCTGGCCTCAACCTCTGTTGGGCAGAATTCGCGTCCGCCGATGC
>JANNWQ010000244.1:0-22305 GCA_031408595.1 Acidobacteriota bacterium
CCGTACCGCCACCGCGCGTGTACTGCATGAATCCACTAATATCCTTGATTTGTGCTGTTGCTTGTGCCATCTTTGCCTCCTGTTCGATTTTGTTCCACCAGGTCTCAATGATGGGTGAGCAAATTCGACGCATCAGAGAACTTTGGAAACAATATGAATAGGTATAGCAAAAATCACGTGGCGGCTCTGTGCGACAGAATACAATCAGCGGCGGTGTTGGATGGGATCGAGTCGGGCCGCGTTTGCGGCACAGACAGTTTCGCCACTAGCACGAAGAGAAGTGGTTAGGGTTATTGATTTCAACGGTGTTTCAAATCGGGAAAATACGGGTCATCTCAGCCTTCCGCCTTCTTCTCATTCACCATATCCCGATATTCCTGCACATAACCGATGTCTTTCGGCACAAGGTCAGCCAAAGTTACGACTAGTTCACCCTTGCGGCCATATTTGATTGCGTGGTGAATGGCTGTGCGGCCATCGGGGATGACTCGGACGGTCGGGGTGTTTTTACTTTGGGCGATTCCCTCTTGCAGTAGTTTGTGCAGTTCCTCAGGGTCGCGGCCTCTTAGATAATTGCCGGTTCGTATGACAATGCGGTCAAAAGTATCGCCAGCGATCTTTCCAAACTCGCGAATATCATCGTCGCGACGGTCGCCTGTGCCGTTCAAAACTACGGTTCGATATTTATTAGGTAGTTTCGAGATAAAGTTCGCTAAACCTCTGAGTCCAGCTGGGTTATGTGCGTAGTCCATAAGCACTGTAACATCACCGACCTCGACAAAATTCAAGCGTCCCGGCGTCTGCGCGGTGCCGGCATTAAATGTCGTCAACCCGACTCTCAGATCTTCTAACGAAACACCATGGACGAAACATGCGAGCGTAGCGGCGAGCACATTCTGCACCATGAACTCAGCCCGTCCGCCGTATGTTAGCGGAATATTGTTGACCTTTTCGACGCGAACCTTCCATTTACCTTTGAGGATCGTGACGTAGCCGTTTTCGTAAACACACGAGACTCGGCCGCGTTCAGCACGGCGCTTGATGACGAGATTGTTCTCATCCATCGAAAAACAAACCACTTTGCCATCGACAAGCTCCTTCATCTTATAGACAAGCGGGTCTTCGGCATTCAGGACGGCATAGCCTTTCTTTGACACCGAACGCGGTACTACTGATTTAACACGCGCCAGGTCTTCGAGGGTATTTACGTCTTTTAGACCTAGGTGATCGGCCGCGACATTCATCACAACGCCGATATCGCAATGATCAAAACCGAGACCTGAGCGAATAATGCCGCCACGCGCCGTTTCAAGTACGGCGACATCAACCGTGGGGTCTTTCAAAACGAGTTGAGCTGACACCGGGCCGGTGTTGTCACCCGCAACGATCTGCTGATTCCCAATATAAGTGCCGTCAGTGGTCGTAAATCCAACCGTGCGTCCGCTGTTTTTCAGGATATGAGCTATCAGACGAGTTGTCGTCGTCTTGCCGTTTGTTCCGGTGACAGCAATGATTGGGATACGGGCAGGTGTACCGGGCGGAAAGAGCATGTCGATTACGTGTTCCGCCACATTTCGCCCGATTCCCTCACTTGGGGAGAGATGCATTCGGAATCCGGGAGCGGCGTTTACCTCGATAATTCCACCGCCATTTGAGTGGAGCGGTTCGCTGACATTTGGAGCGATAACATCAACACCTGCAACATCTAACCCTATTATCTTCGCAATCCGCTCGAACAAGAATACGTTCTCAGGATGCACTTCATCCGTGCGGTCGATCGCGGTGCCGCCTGTGGAAATATTGGCGGTCGTTTTGAGATGAAGCTTCTCGCCTTTCTTAAGAACCGTATCTAGCTCGTAGCCGGCCTTTCTAATACACCGCTGCGTCTGATTATCGATGTCGATCTGGGTCAGAACATTTTCGTGACCGTATCCGCGTCGAGGGTCGTCATTTGTCTTCTCGATCAACTTTTGGATGGTGCTCTTACCGTCACCAACCACATGGGCCGGTACGCGTTCCGCGACTGCGATCAGTCGATTATTTACAACCAAAGCACGAAAATCTTCGCCGATAAGCTGTTTTTCCACGATGACCCAGCGCGAATATTCTTGCGCTTTTTCAAATGCTATGTTGGCATCCTCAAGAGATTTAATACCAACAGTTGCCCCCTTACCGTGGTTGCCATCAAGTGGTTTAATTACAACAGGATAGCCGACATTATTTATAGTGCTTTCGAGCTCCTCAATATCGCGGATTTTATACCCCTTCGGCACCGGAATGCCCATGTCACCGAGTAGCTTTTTGGTTGCGTGCTTGTTCCCGGCAATGTCGACCGAGATCATATTAGTGTTGACAGTTGTCGTCGCCTGAATTCGCTTTTGATGGACCCCGTAACCGAGCTGAACCAGAGATTGATCATTCAATCGAATAAACGGAATATCACGATTATCAGCTTCCTCAACCAGCGATCCGGTAGACGGGCCAAAGCGCACATTCTCGCGAATCTCGCGCATTTCCTGAATGTCTTTTGCAATGCCTTCTTTGATCTCACCAAGATCTTTGCCCTCGGCCAGATCGAGCCACAGTCTCACAGCCGTTCGCCCGGCAAATCGTCCGACTTCTTCTTCAAGATAGCTGTAAACAACGTTGTAGATCCCTTTCTCGCCAGTCTCGCGTGTCCGGCCATAGCCCGTATCCATCCCCGCCAGCGTCTGCATCTCGAGGGCAAAATGCTCGATAGCATGTCCGGCCCACGTTCCCTCGACCACGCGTTTGAGAAATCCACCCTCTTCACCATAGCTGCACCCGTGCGAAAGCAACGACGGCATTACGTCTAGCATTCGGTCGTAAAACCCTTTGATCTTATTCGTCGGCTTTTTCTCATACGCACCAATATCGAGGCGCATGATAATTAGTTTTTTCCAATAACCGCTCCAATAGTTAGGCCCACGAAGGGTGCGAACTTCCAAAATATTCATAATTCCAGATTCCAAATTCCAAATTAGGCGAACTTTCGGCCTTTAAATTCCGATTCACGCAAATATCGCTGAAAACCAGCGATCTGTCGTCCTGCTCGAATGACCTTTCAGAAATGATTGCTAGCTCGCTATCGGAGATATAGTTTCGGTGACGTGCAAGTAATAGCTGTGACCGCACTTCCCCGCAGGAGTCTTTTGCAATTGATAAGAAATTTATAAACTCCTTGTTTCCGTCACGCTCAAAGCCTTATGCAATATTGGAAAAGACGGATATAGCACATCGTCTTACTTGATCTCGAAGCGGATAGTCGCGAGAGAACGCTTCATTCATTGTCAGGTCATAGATGATGTTTGCATTCTCAAACGCCAGTTTCCATACTTCAAGATCTTCAAATCGCTCAATCGTCGCCATTTCGATCACTCCATACAACCCAAACAACACAAATCTGGAATCTGGAACCTGAAATCTGGAATCCATCTATCCAAGGTCGGGTAACAAAAACTCGTTCGGCGGCTGGATAGGATTGCGGTCAATGTAATTATAAACTAGGCCTTCACGCAACACATGAAACTGAACACCGCATATACTAAATGCTTCATTATCAGCAACTTCCGCGATCTCATTGAAGGTGATCTGCGAACCATCAACGATCGTCGTTGAGCCTTGGCCGTAAACTTCAAGTTTTCCCTTACCATCCAAAATTATCGCCGTATTCTCGTCGATACCGATGCCAAGATTGTATGGGTTGAACGATACCGCCGTGATCAAGCGGCTGATGCGGCCGCGTTCGCTGAAGTGCTGATCGATGATGATATTTTTAAGGAATCCGAGACCGGGCGAAAGTCGAACTGCATTCTTGTGCGGATGCGAAGTTGGTTCGCCGCGGACGATCATCGAAGTACTCATTGCAGCCGCACCGGCGCTTGTTCCGGCGAGAACAACGTCGGTCTCGCGTACCGCCTTACGTATCTTCTCCGCCAGCTTCGTTCCTCCAAGCAGCGACACGAGCCGCATCTGGTCCCCACCGGTCATAATAATGCCGGTGACGCCGTCAAGCAGTTTCTCGACATCTGCGTTAACGACATCCTGACGCGACGTAGCTCGCAGAACGCGCGGACTCGCTACGCCAAGGTTCCTAAACGCCTGTGTATAAACGTCTGCAGCAAATTCCGGATAGTCCGACGCCACGGGGACGATGAGCACCTCTGCAGTCGCTCCACCAGCGAGCTCGAGAAACTTCTTCAAGATCCGCCGCTCGTTATATTTGTCCTCTGCCCCACCGATCACGAGCAGATGCCCGCCGATGATCTCGCGGTCATGCGATTCACTCATTTTGATTTATGACTATTAAATTTCAGTAAACTTCACTTAAAGTTAGAGGAAAGTAAGAGGTTGGTCAAGAATTGGAAGAGAAGAGTTCACCACAGAGAGCACAGAGAGCTCAGAGGAAATGAACAACTTCGCCCTAGAACGTTGGCCTAAACTCCGTGTTCTCTGTGTGCTCTGTGGTTAGAATTGGCATGAATCTCTTGCAAGCTACGAACGGTGATGCTGCTGTCGGCGAGTTTGGTCGCAATTGCCTCGACAAGAGCTTCCGCACCAGTGATCGTGGTGACACACGGCGTGTTGAACTGCAGAGCGGCCTTGCGGATGGCTTGTTCGTCGTAGAATGACGCTTTGCCTAGCGGGGTGTTGATGATCAGGGCGATCTCGCCCTGACGGATAAGGTCGGCGATGTTCGGGCGACCTTCGTTTACCTTGAATACAGTTTCGCACTCCAGACCGACCTCTCGGAGCCTATTTGCAGTGCCGTAGGTCGCGACGAGATCGAAACCAAGCTTATTCAAGCGACGGGCAAGCAGAACGGCTTGGCCTTTGTCTGAGCTGTTTACCGAGATAAATGCCTTTCCGGCGAGCGGCAGTTTTAGACCTGCTCCCTCCATCGCTTTGCCATACGCCTCACCAAAAGTTGCCCCGACGCCCATTACCTCGCCTGTGGAGTGCATTTCGGGCCCCAGCACGGGATCGACTCCGGCGAACTTCTTGAACGGAAAAACCGGCGACTTCACGAAAATATTTGGCACAGGTAGAATGTCGGGCAGATTAAACTCGGCCAACGTCCTCGATCCGGCCATGACGAGCGAGGCAATCTTAGCGATCGGGACGCCAGTAGCTTTTGCGACAAATGGCACGGTTCGCGACGCTCGCGGATTAACTTCAAGTACATAAACACGATCATCTTTGATCGCGAATTGTATGTTCATCAACCCAACGACCTTCAGAGCGTTCGCTAGTAAACGCGTGTAATGATGGATCGTCTCCAGATGCTCGGTAGCGATCTTCTGTGTCGGAAGCACACTCGACGAATCGCCTGAGTGAATTCCCGCTTCCTCGATATGCTCCTGGATTCCAGCAATCACGACAGCAGTTTCGTCGGCTAACGCATCAACGTCGATCTCCGACGCACGTTCAAGAAATTTGTCGATCAGAATCGGCTTTTCAGGCGAAGCATCGACCGCCGAACGCATATATTCGTCCAAAGTCTGATCGTCATAAACGATCGCCATAGCCCGGCCGCCAAGCACGAAACTCGGACGCACAATAATCGGGTAACCTATTTTGTTTGCAACAGTTTTAGCTTCCTCGACTGAAGTAACGCTGGAATTATCCGGACATGGAATATTTAGCTCTTCCAGTAGTGCTCCAAAGCGCTTTCTGTCCTCGGCCAGATCGATAGAATCAGGGGATGTGCCGATGATTGGCACGCCCGCCGCGTGCAATCTATCTGCCAAATTAAGCGGTGTCTGACCGCCAAATTGGACAATCACGCCTGTCGGCTTCTCGACATCGACAATGTTCATCACATCCTCAAAGGTGAGGGGTTCAAAGTACAATCTATCGGACGTATCGTAGTCGGTGGAGACTGTCTCGGGATTACAGTTGACGATGATGGTCTCAAAATCCGCATCGTGCAGAGCAAAACTCGCGTGGCAGCAGCAATAGTCAAACTCAATTCCCTGTCCGATCCGATTCGGCCCCGAGCCGAGGATCATTATTTTATTTCGGTCAGTTGGTTCGGCCTCACACTCTTCCTCGTAGGTCGAGTACATGTATGGCGTGAAAGACTCGAACTCCGCACCACAGGTATCGACACGCTTGTACACAGGCGTTATCCCTAATGTTTTGCGTACTTTACGCACATCAACTTCAGGTGAATTCGACATGAATGCAACTCGCCGATCGGACAGGCCAAACTCCTTTACCCTACGCATTTCATCGGCCGAATAATCGCCGAGTTCCTTACCATCGACAATAGCCTGCAATTCCATCACCTGCTGCAATTGATCGAGGAACCACGGGTCAATCTTTGTCAGCCGGTGAATCTCTTCGATCGTGTAGCCATTTTGCAATGCGTAGGTGATGTACGAGAACCGCTGTGAATTGGGCCGAGCTAATTTACGCTGCAGCTCAGCATCTGGTATACCCTGTAAACGCAATGGCTTAACTGCCTCAAGTGAACGTAATCCCTTGAATAGGGATTCCTTGAAGGTACGGCCAATTGCCATGACTTCCCCGACCGAACGCATCTGTGTATCCAAGACATCTGTCGCACCGGGAAACTTCTCAAACGCCCATTTTGGAATCTTTGTGACGACGTAATCAAGGGTCGGCTCGAACGACGCTGGCGTCTTTTTCGTGATGTCGTTTGGTATCTCGTCCAGTGTATAACCGACTGCCAATTTGGCAGCTATTTTGGCGATCGGAAAACCAGTCGCTTTCGACGCCAAGGCAGACGAACGCGACACGCGCGGATTCATCTCGATTATGCGAATATCGCCGTTTGCCGGATTCACTGCGAACTGGATATTGGAACCGCCCGTCTCGACACCTACCTTGCGAATACACGCCTTCGACATGTCTCGCAGCGTTTGATATTCCCTGTCGGTGAGCGTCTGTGCCGGTGCGACCGTGATCGAATCGCCGGTATGTACACCCATTGGGTCAAAATTCTCGATCGAGCAGATAATTACGACATTGTCGTTCAGGTCGCGCATGACCTCGAGTTCGTATTCTTTCCAACCGAGGATGGATTCTTCGACAAGAATTTGTGAATTCGGCGACGCTGCCAATCCGCCACGTACGATCTCTTCAAATTCTTCAGGGTTATATGCCGTGCCACCGCCTGTGCCGCCAAGCGTGAAGCTCGGACGGATAATCGCCGGATAGCCAGTCGTTTCGACGATCTCGCGAGCTTCTTCCCAAGTGTGTGCAAAACCGCCTTTGCAGCTTGGAACGCCGATCTCGTCCATCGCGGCCTTGAACAGTTCGCGGTCTTCGCCCACTTTGATCGCGTTGATATTGGCCCCGATCATTGTCACGCCGTATTTATCGAGAACTCCATTCTCAAAAAGCTCGATCGAGAGATTTAGGCCAGTTTGCCCCCCAACCGTCGGCAAAAGTGCGTCGGGGCGTTCTTTTTCGATAATTGCGGTAAGGGTTTCGAGCGTGAGCGGCTCGATGTAGGTCTTGTCGGCGATCTCGGGGTCAGTCATGATCGTCGCCGGATTCGAATTGACCAGAACGACCTCATAGCCCTCTTGTTTGAGAGCACGGCAGGCTTGTGTGCCGGAATAATCAAATTCACAGGCCTGTCCGATCACGATCGGGCCGGAACCAATGATCAATATCTTGTGTATGTCTTCGCGTCTTGGCATTTATCTAAACTCTCAATTATACAGAAAAAACGCGGCTGTAATAACCGCGTTTTGTTCATTTAGGAAATACGTGTTGAAGTCTTCTTTTTCTCTATATCGTAATCGTCGTCCCATCAAATTTCGTCAGGCTAAAACCTCTAAACGCCTCGTTATATGTGGCCTTCTGGTCTTTGAGGATGCTCAGGGCCACAGCCTCGCCAAGTTTTAACGACTCGGTCGCATCTGAACGCCAGTGTACACCAGCGATGTTGCGCCCGATGGCGACGTTCGAAGCGATCTTATTGAGTTCGCCGCCGATGCTCAATGCGGGTCCGCTGAACGGGAGAAGTGTCGTGCCCGAAAAATCGGGGATAACCGGATTCGCGATCACGTACGATTCGTTAAACCACGCTTTCAGAATAGTCACGCATGCTCCGGCAACCGTCGCATGCCCTGCTCCATAAGCAGGATGCGTTGGCGATCCTTCCGGAAAGGCCATCGGTAGCAGGGCGTTTCCCGGCGTCAAATAACGGCCAAGACGCGTCGAGTTGGATACTGAAGTCAGAATATCGGCGTGTACGGGATAAGTACGACCGGTATTTAGTGTCTGATGAACACGGGCGGCAAACACTTCAGGGCGCAGGCGTCGATGAACCTGCCATTTCTGATACCACACCGCATGCAATGCCCGCGTCGAGACTTCGCAAAGAATTGTCGCCAGATGAGGCCCACCAAACGTGGCAAAACCGTCCTGATTGATCGAGCTCGGATTCGGGCTGATGTAGGGATTTCCGGGGTCGAGCGGAGCACCACTGTTGGCCATACAGAGAAAGGCCTGAAAATATCCCTGAAACAGAACATCGATGTGGACCCATTCGCCAATATCGCGTCCGTTTCGCATATACCGCCGTACGGGATCATAATTCAGACCCGTCGCAGGCTGAGCGCCTCGCTGAATGTTGAGCCATGTGGAGAAATCGGTCATATAGTCCTGACCGCCGTTGCCCACACCCAGAACCGTTCGAATTCGCTGGTTAACCTCGTTCGCACCAAAAAAACACGGCATAAACCAAAATTGCGAGAGCCACGGCCCGGCTCTGTCGCCAGAAGTTAAGCCGCGAAGGAGTAGCGACGGAGTCACGTTTCCATTGGCGTCTTTTGGCCCCTTAAACGCAGTGCCAAATTGAGTTAGATCGGCGGCGGCCGTATTGGCAATCGGGTTGCCGGAATAGTCCGTAAACGGGACGTCACGGAGAAGGGCCGCCCAGTAATTCTCCGCGATCTCGGCCGCGATCTCACGGCTGTTAAACTTTGGCGGGGCGTTTTGCACAAAACTATGCGAATCTCCGCCCTCCATATCGAACGCAAGGCCCGCTTGCGGGCTCGTAAATCGACGTGCCCCGCCGAGCGGGATCGCATCGTAATCTTCCGAATCTCCGGTTCGCACAGCCTCTAGCAATGCACTGTAGGCGGCCGGTGAAACTTCGCCGTTGCTGTCGTGCGGCATACCCTTTGAATAATTTCCGATGCGGTTTGAGTACTGCTGCTCATCTCCGTTGGTCGGATGCTGTAGATTTGGGTGTGTTTCTTCGTATTGGTCCTGAGCGGCCTTTCGGCGGATCTTCAGAGCTTCGCGGGCACGGCTATTGTTGTTGCTATGATTCTCGCTAACGTCGGGGACCGACTCTTCGGTCTGGCCGGTGACGGTAAGCGGTTGTGTGGCAATCGTGCCGGCCGCACCGATCAGCGCTGCCTTTCCGAGTTTGCCGAGAAAGCCTCGACGGTCTGTTGGATCGTCAAGCTCGCGTTCAATGTTGGAGGGGTGATTTTTCATTTTGGCTCGCTCCTTTTCTAAAAATGAATTGGGTACTTAAGAATGACGCGAATAGACCTCCGCTCGTTTCGAAAATAATTCAAAAAACAAGAATCGGCGACCCCCTCAGAGGGCCACCTAGTACAAAGTTTCTGCGTCGGAATGATCGGGGAAATTATCGCATGGTTTCGCTATTTCAGAAAGCCAAAATCTCCAGCCTAGTGGCTGCTAAACGGAAACCTAGGTATTCTCGGTATTGACGGTATTTTTGAATCGATCTTTTGTTTGAATTTATCAACGACGATCCGACCCGAAATAATTCCGTCGAGTCGATTTGCAAGAGCTGGATCGAGCTTCTTGAGACGGTCATTTATCTTTTTCGCTTCGTTCTTGTTACCGGAGGCAAAATAGGTCTCGCCAAGATTGAAAAGACCGTAGATGTTGGTTGTATCGCGGTCGGTTACGCGTTTGAAGGTCGCGATCGCGTTCTTAAAATCACGTAACCCACGATATCCGAGGCCCAGCTGATTGATCGCAACGCCCCAGTCGCGACGGATGAACAATGCCGTATTTAGCACCTGAACCGCAGCCTGATACTCGCCCAGACCATTATGCGTCGATCCGAGATTTAGGTATGCAGCGTCGAGTTTCGGTTCCTGTTCGACTGCTTTTTGCAACACTGTCTTAGCGAGGTCGAGATTTTTCTTCGCCTCCGGTTCATTCTTCTGCGCTGTGTCTTCGTTGGCGGCGTTTAGATACGCCCAGCCGAGATTTGAGTTGTCGATCCCTGTGGGGCTAAGTTCGAGTGCCGTCCTTAGACGCTCGACAGAAGTGTCCCATTCCTTGGTTTTACCGAGACAATAGCCCCATTCGCTGTAGAGGTCCGGGTTTTTGATGCTGGTCGAGGCGGCCTTATATTCGGCGTTTGCCTCGGGATAGCGTTCGAGTTGGCGGTACGTGCTGGCGAGATTGGCGTGTGCCTGCGCATTTACCGGTTCGATCTTGATCGCGGTCTCATAGGCGGTCGCCGCGTTGGTGTAGTCGCCTTTATTGTAATAAACGACTCCCAGATCAAACGCCGCCGGGCCGAACTTCGGTTCCGCATTGAGCGTGGCCGTGTACGCGGCGATCGCCTGCTCATCCTGTCCCTGACGGTCGAGAGCCTGGCCACGATAGTAATTTGCCATCGCATAGCCGTTGTTCAGCTCCAGAGTTTGTTCAAAGGCGGTTGCGGCCTCTGCGTTCTTGTTTTGCTTAAGAGCGACGAGCCCTTTCAAATAGCGTGTATCGGCCGTATCGACGCCTGCCGCTACCGCCTTTTGCAAACTGCCTTCAGCGGCAGCGATCTCGCCAGCCTCGAGGTAAGCCAACCCGAGTGGCGTGTGAAGATCGGTAAACTCCGCATTCATCCCCAACGCCTTTTGGTAATGCTCAATGGCCTTGGCATTTTGCCCTTCGGCATCATAGATCGCTCCGAGCTTGGCGTAGGCTACATCGTTTTGCTTGTCGAATTTGATCGCTTCGTCGAACAGCACGATAGCAGCTTCGTTATTGGTATCACCGGCGACTTCGATTCCCTTCGAGGTCAGGGCATTGCTGAGTCCTTCGGTCGCCCACGTATTCTTGGCATGCTGGGCTATCGCGGCACGGTAATTTGTAACCGCGAGGTCGGTCTGCCCTTTGTCGAGGAAATCCTCGGCCTTTGCCGTTAACGTGTTTGAAAGCGCGATCTTTCGGTTAGCGGCGGCGACCGCAGCTTTCTTACGAGCGGCGATCGCGTTCTGTAAACGCTTCTTCGAGGCAGCCGCGATCTGGGCCGACGTTCTCACACTCACAGCCTTGCGTCCAGCGGCCGAGCGGGTAGCCTGGCCTCCCGCAGCCCGCGACTGCGGCTTCTTACGAGATTCGCGAAAGACAAACGCACTCGAACCGGCTGTAATGTCCTCGGTCGCGAGCACATCCTGAAATGGTATCGGATTTAGGCCGACGACGGTCGCCCAGAGAACCACACCCGTAACGATAGAGAGAATAAAGCGGTTTTTCGCAAACATAGGCACCCCGTGAAGTCAGAACGATTATACAACAATCGGCTTGCGGCGTGGTCAAAAGCCTACCATGATCGGCTCGGGTTCGAGGGCTATGCCAAAGCGCTCAGCGACACGGTTTTGTATCAAGTTTTTTAGTGCGATCATTTCAGCGGCGGTCGCACTTCCACAATTGATCAGAGCAAGCGTGTGATTGGACGAAATACCTGCGTTGCCTAAACGAAATCCTTTGTGCAAACCAGCATTTTCGATGAGCCAGGCGGCGGGGATTTTAACCATGTCGCCGGCGTCGAAATGCGGGACGCGGTCAAATTCTGTCTTAATGATTTCAAATACGCTCCTTTCGACCACAGGATTCTTGAAGAAAGAACCGGCACTCCTCGAATTTGGATCTTCAGGATCGATGACCATTGATTTCGCTCGCCGGATTTTTAGAACAGCCTGCCTGACCTTTAAGAGTGAAGGTTCGCAATGCTGAAAATGCTCGACCAGATCCTTGTAAACAAGCAACGGTTCGCCCTCGGGAACGAGACCAAATTCTACCGATAGAACTATATATCGATCACGTTCGGTCGAATTGAAGATGCTTCGCCGGTACGAAAATCCACAACCCTCGTTTGCAAGCTCTGCTATCATTTGTGTTGTGCGGTCAAAGCACCTTACCACCCGGATCGTAGTCGAAACTTCCTGACCGTATGCACCGACGTTTTGAACAGGTGTTCCGCCGACAAAACCGGGGATACCGCTGAGGCATTCGATACCGGCAAAACCGCTTCCTACAGAGTGCTCAACAAAAGCGTCCCAATCCTCACCCGCACCCACAGCGAACGAACCATGTTCACTAGCGGAGATACCTCGGATAGCGATCTGAATCACCAGCCCGTCGAAACCAGCGTCGGAAACAAGAATATTGCTACCGCCGCCGAGCACGAACAGAGGTAAAGAAGAAGCCGATGCATAGGCCACTGCCTCGATCAGTTCGTCTTCGGTTTCCGCCCGGACAAGATAGCGGGCCGGGCCGCCAATCTTGAGCGTTGTTAGAGGTGCCAACGGAATATTTTCTTCGATCTCCATAAAAAACGATCCACCTAAATTAACAGGTGGATCGAATAAAAATGCAAATTGTCGCCGCTCTAAAGCCGGAGCAGCTTTTTCCTCTGCTCGAGATTCGCGGCCAGGGCTGCATCGAGCGGCCGAATGCGGTCGATGATCTTTTGCAGTTCCTTGCCGTTTTTTCGGCTGATGAGCGTGTCCGCGAGGCCGACGAGATAGCCGAGATTGTTTGGTTCGGCGTCGGATGCCGCTCGCAACCATTTTTCGGCATTAGCGAGATCACCGCTTTTGTTATATGCGACGCCGAGCGCATACTTCGAGAAACTTTCGTTTGGTCGAATCGCGATGAGTTTGTTAAGCGTATCGATCGCTCCCTTGTAATCAGCGAGGTCGATCTGAACGCTGGCGAGATTTTGCAGGGCAAATTCAGACGACGGCGGTCCGGCAGCGACTGCTTTTTCGAGCGCTTCGCGAGCTAGATCGAGAAGGGGCTTCGCGGTCGCCAGGTCCTTGATCTCTGCGGCTTCGTGCCCCTGGCGGAAATATGCCCAACCGAGATTTACCTGATCGATCGGGTCGGGCGAGATGTCCGCAGCTTTCTTTAGGGCGTTGATCACGCTTCGCCAGTTACACGGGATGTTCTTCTGAATATCGATGTCACACTGTTGCCCGATGACGAGACCGGTGTTGCTGTAAAATCCGGCGAGCGTTTTCTTGTCGTGATCCTTAACGCCAGCGTAAAAGATCGCCGCGAGATTGTAATTGGCCTGAGCGTCAACGAATTTGCGTGTCTCGCGATAAGATTCGCCCAAACCTTCATAAACTTCCCAGTTATTATTCTGCAAAGCCTTCGCCTTTGTATAGGCGTTGATCGCCTCATCAAATTTCTTAAGTTCAAGAAAAGCCTCGCCGAGTTCGAACCACGCCTCAAAATTCTGCGGTTTTAGCTCGGTAGCTTTCTGAAAGTCGGCGATCGCATCGGCAGTTCGCTTCAAACGCACGAGCGTCTGTCCGGAATAGTAATATGCATCGGCCATTGTCGGATCGAGCGATTTCGCCTTTTGGAAACCGGCGAGAGCTTCTTCTAATTTACCTTGAGCCGATCGCACGAGGCCGAGGAAGAATTGCGTCTCGGCGTTGTTTGGCGTGAGCACCAACGCCTTCGTCAAAAGATCGTCGGCCTTGGCAATTTCGCCAGTCTGGTAGTACAAGGCTCCGAGCGGCAGGTAAATTTCCGTCAGTTTCGGGTCTGCGGCGAGTGATTTTTCATACGCGGCGATCGCGTCGGCGGTTTGGCCGAGGTCGGCGTAGACTTCGGCGAGGCCGAAGTTTGCAGCTACGTTGTTAGGATCGAATTTTAGAGCTTCGAGAAAGATGCCTTTCGCGGTGGCGGCTTGGTCTTTGGCTAGAAGGTCGTTGCCTTTGGCGGCGAGAGCTTCGCTAAAGCCGGTGCGTGCTTCGGTATTCTTCGGATCGAGGGTCATCGCTTCCTGAAAGCGTTCGATCGCGGTCTCGATCTCGCCGCGATCGAGATAATATTCGCCGAATCCGGCAAAAAGTTTCGAGCCTTGCTCAGGCGGCAGTCCGGTTGCGGACTTAACGGCGGCGGTATTATAGACGACAACCTTTGCGCGGTTAACTTTCGGAGTTGTTTTTGCGGTCGTTTCGTATTGCTTCTTCAAACGCACAACGGTTTCGAGGCGCTTTACTTTGGAGAGCGTCGGCTTTACCGCCGCAACGACGCGTCGAGCAACTTTCGCGACGTTTCGGAACACAAAAACGCTTGAACCGCCGGTGATACTTGAGATCGCAAGCAAACCCTGGCCAAAGGAAGCGAATGGTGCGGAGACGATCCCAACCAAAACCCCGAGCGAAAGGGCGTAGCGAAACGAAACATTCCTGAAGGTCATGTGAGTTTTCTCCGAAAGTGTTTGAAAGTATCTCTTGCGATACTTAAGTAGCACGTTTTTGATGCGGAAACAAAGGCTAAATGTTTGCTGTTGCCTTCGTGTCCTTTGTGTCTTCAACTTTGTGCCTTTGTGATGAAGTTTTCAAATCCTTTATCACAAAGGCACAGAGTTGAAGACACAGAGCACAGAAAGGCAGAAATTCTACTCGCTTACATTTCCGCCTCTAATCTTCAGCATCAGCCGCCGCAGCGTTCCGAATGGGAAGCGATTGGCGAAGCGGCGGTAGTTGTCATTGTCGCCCAAGGCGTAAAGGTAACTCTTGTGGTTTTCGGCGAGCATCGCGGCGATCTTTTCGTCTTTATAAAGAGGGAAATCGCCGATCTCGACTACGAAAAGGACGTTTGGAAGAACGTATGCCTTGTGAGAAATCCCTTTTTCCACCAAATATTTCAGCGAATCGCTGATTCCGCCGTAGGTTATCTGCGAGTCGTGGAACATTATCGCTCCATTTTCACGCAAAACTGTCAGGCAAAACTTGAAATCGGCAAAAGCGGCTTCGTCGGTGTGTTCGCCGTCGATGAAGCAGAGGTCGATCTTGTCTTCGACGCGGTTGGCGGCGATCTCGCGGGTATCGCCGTCGATGGTTTTGATCTTTGAGACGTCCTTCGCGACGCCTTTTAGCATTTCGAGCATTCGCTCGGTCGAATTATTGTTGTATTTCCACTCAAAACCACGCTCGTCAGGCTGCGTTGGCGGGCGTTTATCTATCGACCAGATAGATTCACACTTAGAATCGATCAAATGCGGCTGAATGCTGCCGCCCAAATACGAGCCGATCTCGAGATAGCTGTAATTTCCCGCCAATTCACTCGTCGCACGCTGCACCGCAAGCAGCGAAAGCTTGTCGTCGTCGGTCGATTGGCTCGGAATAGCCTCAAAAAGCCGCAAATCGAGGCCGTTTATGTTCTGTTCGAATTCGGTTTCCGTCATCGCAGTAAGAAAATAACAATTCGGCGAATGAATTGCCACTAGCTGTTTGACCGCGGGCTGCCAGCCTGCGGTCCGACGCCGCAACCTTTACCTTTGCGCTTTAAACTTTCCGCAAAGCGCCGTAAACTTACTGTTAACAAACAATTGAAGGAGATTTGCCGATCATGAAAGCATTTGCAACTGAGAACCTCAGAAATCTGGCTGTCATTGGACACGGCGACGCGGGTAAAACCCAACTCGTCAGTTCCCTTACCTACGTCGCCGGGACGACGCCTCGCTGGGGAAAGGTCGATGAAGGCACGACCATCACCGACTACGAAGAAGACTCGATAGAACGCAAGGTCTCGCTCAATAACAACTTCACGCACCTCGAATATAAGGACACCAAAGTTAATTTAATAGACACGCCCGGCTATGCGGCCTTTGTTTCGCACGCACGGCCGGCTTTGCGAGTCGCGGATTGTGCGCTTGTCGTCGTCGACGCCGTACACGGCATCGAAGTGCAGACCGAAAAGACGTGGCAATATGCAAACGAATTTATGCTGCCGCGCTGTATGGTCATAAATAAGATTGATAAAGAGCACGGCGACTTTACCCACGCGCTCGAGACTGCGGCTGATTCGTTCGCAAGGTCGATCGTGCCGTTCACGCTTCCGATCGGCCGTGAAGGGAGCTTTCGCGGCGTGATCGATGTTGTGCACCAGAAGGCTTACGAATTCGACGCCGACGGCAAAGCAAAGATGATCGGCATCCCAAGCGAAGAAAAGGCTCTGCTCGATTCCACCCGCGAACGCCTGATCGAGATCGTTGCGGAATCGGACGACGCCCTAATGGAAAAATACTTTGCTGACGGCACTTTGCCCGAAGAAGACATCATTCCAAACCTCGCCCGTGCGATCGCGGCAAGCAAACTTTGTCCCGTTTACGCCGTCTCCTCCACAAATCTCGTCGGCCTCTCTATCCTGCTCGACCATCTGGTCGAATTTGCCCCGAATCCGGCAACGCACGAGATGGAATTCGGGTACGCAGACAACGAAATGACGGGCGAGCGAATAAATCGTAAATATAATAACGACGAGCCGTTCTCGGCGTACGTTTTCCGCACGATCGCGGATCCTTTTGCAGGCCGCATTAATGTAATGAAGGTTGTGAGCGGCAGAGTCGCGTCCGATGCGACCGTCCGCAACTCTTCAAGGGACGCCGACGAACGCCTTGGAGCATTGCACGTCATCTCCGGCAAGACTCTCGAAAAGGTAAACGAAGCCGCCACCGGCGACATCATCGCCGTCGTCAAATTAAAAGATACGCAAACCGGCGACACGCTTTCCGACAAAGCAAAACCGATTGTTTATCCAAAAGTAGAATATCCCGAGGCCGCGATCGCCTTCGCGATCGAACCAAAGTCTCGTGCCGACGAAGAAAAGATCTCCGGAGCACTTCATAAAATATTAGAAGAAGACCCTTCGCTACATTTCGACCGCGATCCGCAGACAAAAGAATTTATCCTGTCAGGTAGCGGCCAACTCCATATCGAGACCGTGGTCAAGAAATTAGAAAGCCGCTACCACGTCGAGGTCACGCTCCATCCGCCGAAGGTTCCGTACAAGGAAACGATCACGGCAACCGCCGAGGTGCAAGGCCGCCACAAGAAACAATCAGGCGGCCGCGGGCAGTTTGGCGATTGTAAGGTGATCTTCGAACCGCTCGAACGCGGCGGAGGATTCGAATGGGTCGATAAGATATTCGGCGGCTCAGTCCCGCAGAATTTCCGCCCCGCGATCGAAAAAGGCATCATCGAAGCCGCTGCAAGCGGCGCGGTGGCGGGCTATCCGCTCGTCGATTTTAAGGTCACGCTGGTCGACGGCAGCTATCATGCCGTTGACAGCGACGAACATTCATTCCGCGCCGCCGGACGAAAGGCGTTCCGTGCCGCGATGGAAAAGGTGAAGCCGACGCTGCTCGAACCCGTGATGGACGTCGAGGTCTTCACGCCGCAGGAAGTCTCCGGCGATATCATGGGCGACCTAAATTCCAGACGAGGCCGCGTCGGCGGAATGGAAGTTCGCGGCAAACAACAGGTCATCAAAGCCAAGGTTCCGCTCTCCGAGATGCTCGATTACCAATCAAAACTCAACAGCGTTACCCAGGCCCGCGGCTCGTATCACATGCAGTTCTCGCACTACGACCCGCTGCCCGGCAATTTAATCAAGAAAGTAGTAGACGAAGCCGTCGCCGCCGGACGCGTCCGGGCACATGAAGATGATGAATAATAAAAATCCTAAAAGCTCCCCTCCTTACGAGGGAGGGGTGGCCTTGGGCCGGGGTGGTTCTCTTGCGTTGCATGACGAGAACACAAAACTTTAGGATGTTGTTTGGAGTACAATCTTTCTAAAATGGAACTAGCCCTAAAACATTACCCGATCTCAGTCAAGATGTACCACATCATGGCCGAACAGGGCGCGTTTGCCCCGGACGAACGTGTTGAGCTGATCGACGGGGAGATAATCGAAATGTCACCTGTTGGAAGCAGACACGCTCGTGTTGTTGATTACTTGAATGATTTTCTAACCTATGTTGTTCGTAAGGACTTTATTGTACGCGTCCTAAGTCCCATCATCGTTGGCGAACGGAGCGAACCGCAGCCTGATCTATCCGTGCTAACGAGGCGTGACGATTTCTATCGGGACGCTCACCCCATTGGGGACGACGTGAGGATCGTGATCGAGGTTTCAGATTCCACCGTTACGTTTGACCGCTCACGAAAGATTCCCAAATATGCTGCCTGCGGCATCCCCGAGGCGTGGCTGATCGATCTCGAGTCCGAACACTTCGAAGTTCATTCAATGCCGAAGGAGTCAGCGTACGGGCTTGTGAAAATTTATCTTCGCGGCGAAACCGCCGTTTCAGAAACGATTGCCGGTCTGTCACTTCCTGTAAATGACATCCTCGGCTGAAACCATTTAGCAATTGTGCGCGAACCGAGAGTCGTATGAAAACCACAATTCTGTTGATCGCACTGACGCTCGTTTCCGCACTTCCGATTTTTTCGCAGAACACGATAGCCGCCGCCGATCTACAATTGCTCGAAGGAGCAAAGTGGATCGGCGAACTAACTTATCTCGATTACTCATCCAACAAACGCACTAGCATCAAGTCGAATGTCACGATCTCTCGGATACGGGAGAACACCTGGATTTTCGATTTTGAATATCCGCTCGAACCAAAAGCCAATGCCAGGAAGGAGATCAACCTTTCTGCGAGCGGAGCTGAATTAGACGGAGAGACTGTGGGCGAACGAAAGAAACTTGCCGACGGCACGTTACGTATTGTCAGTACATCGCGAGGCAAGGACAACGGACGGGACGCCACCTACAGAAAGATCTATTTGGTCAGCAAGACATCGTTCTCGATCAAGAAAGAGGTGCAGATCGACAGCAGTTCCGAATTTTTTGAGCGAAACACCTACTCGTGGACGCGATAAACATCCACGAACTGTTGTATCATCACCATATCAAATTTTTTAGGAGTACTTTATGAAAAAGATCATTTCTCATGTTTCGATTCTTGCACTTGTCATCGTTTCAGCGACCGTCGCCGGAGCCCAAATTCGGTTACCACAGGCGAGCCAAAAGGCGTCGGTCATGCAGGCAATAGGCACTACGGATCTGACGATCAATTATTTTCGTCCAATGGTAAAGGGCCGAAAGGTGTGGGGCGACTGGCCGGTCAAGGTTGAGGGCGAAGGCACACTCGATACAAATACACGCCCCGACGCCAGCTACCCGATGGTACCAAACGGCCACGTTTGGCGAACCGGTGCGAATGCGGCGACACAATTTATCGTCACCGACGAAGTCCTCATAAATGGCAAGGCCCTCCCGGCCGGCAGCTACAGTCTGCATTCGATCCCGGGGAAAGATAGTTGGACGATCATATTTAACACGGTTGCCGAGCAGGGCGGGAGTTTTAGCTACGATGCTAAGAAAGATGCGCTGCGTGTGACAACGAAGCCCGAATGGATGCAAGACAACATGGAAGCCCTTGCCTTCATCGTCGAGCCAATGTCGGAAACGACCGCCAAGGTGAATATCCGTTGGGAGAAGATAAACGTTCCGTTCACGGTCGAAGTGAAGGATCCTGTCGGTGCAACTCTTGCCAGGATCAGAACGGCTGTCGCCAACGCGAAAGCCGATGACTTCAACACGCCATTCCAGGCCGCAAATTATGCCCGTGACAAAAAGATGGCCGGCGATGCCGCTAAGTGGTACGCTCAGGCCCTCGCCGTTGCCGATGCAGAACTGAAAGCCGCGGACACTTACCGCGCAAATGTCCGAAAATTCAATGCCCTCGCCGCCCTCGGCCGTGGTGCGGAAGCTGTCCCATTCGGCGAAAAAGCCGTCACCCTCGGCAAAGCCGCCACGCCAAAGGTCGACACCGCCGCGCTGGAAAAGAGGATCGCGGATATGAAAGCCGTAAAGAACTAGTTCTCTATCGATCCGCGAATAAATGGGCTGGGAAACCGGCCCATTTTTTGTCTTGATTTTTATTCCGTTTGCACGAATAATGTAGTTGAAAATGAGTGTATTACCCGCAGATTTTAACCCCGTTCCTCGGCCAATGCCGATAACGGTCGATCTCTATCATTACATGGCCGAGCAGGGAGCCTTTGCTCCCGACGAGCGTCTGGAATTGATCGATGGAGAAATATTCACTATGTCACCAGTCGGAAGTCTGCATGTTAGGTGCGTCAATTTTCTCAACCGAACGCTATCGCGAATACTTGGTGACGAATATCTTGTCAGCGTCCAGAATCCTATCGTTTCGGCAAATGACACCGAGCCTCAGCCAGATCTAACAGTCCTGAGGTCAAATTCCGATCTTTTCAAGAATCAATTACCCACCGGGGCCGACACCGTAGTTGTTATCGAAGTCGCTGACACAAGTGCATCGTTCGACCGAAACCGAAAATTCCCCAAATACGCTCAGGCTGGCATTCCCGAGGCTTGGCTCATCGACCTCAAACGCGATGTCGTCGAGATCCACACCGACCCCGGCCCAAACGGCTACGGCGTTGTTCAAACCTTCCGCCGAGGCGAGCGGGCGGTGTCGAAAAGCATCGATACTGTAGACCTTGCTGTTGAAGATATCTTGGGCTGAGCTAGTCCTTCCACCGATCCCAACAAGCCTTCGCGATCTTTGCGATCACGGCTTCGCGGGTTTTCTCGTCGGCGGGTGAGTCGGATAAAAAAACCGCTATGGCGAGATGTTTGCCATTTGGCAAATAGATTATGCCGATGTCATTAGTCGCTCCTGTAATTCCATTCTGCGTTCCGCCTGTGCCGGTTTTGTGAGCAACGTCCGTGTCTTTCGGTAGGAGTCCTTTGAGGCGTTTAGCTCCAGGCATCGACATCGACATGAAATGGTATAGAAGTTGATTATCGCCGCATGCGGGCACCGTCTGCCCTTTTCGGAGAGTACCTGTTGATAGGCAGTCCGAGTCGGCTCCACGAATATCAAACCGCGAGATATTGAGCAATCTCAACAACTCTACTGCGGCTATAGGAGTCGCCCAATTTTCATACTGCGTCTGCCAATCGCGGCCAATCTCGTTTTCGGTATTAACTACTTTCATATCGCGAACGCCGACTTGGGTTAAGCACGCTTGAATTTCGCCTGCTCCTCCGGCGACTCGCATTAGAACATCGCTCGCCGTTCCATCAGATTCGACCAACGAAAGCCGGATCAATTCCCGGACAGTAAACTCTCCGCCATTCGGATTCTCGTCACGCATCGGTGAACGCATTCCGGCTCGAACAAAATCATCCTTAGTGACGCCGACTTTTTCGTTGAGGTCCAATTTTTCGAGACGAACTTGCTCCATGACCGCCATTGAGATCGGCAGCTTGTACACGCTTTGCATCGGAAAGCGCTCATCGGCATTGAGTAGGGCAGCTTCACCAGTTTCGAGCACGACAGCGGCGACACCAACTTTACCTTTTGCTTCGGAGGCAATCTTCGCGATCTGAGCTTCGAGTTCGGAGTCGCGTTTAAGATCGAGTTTGGCAAGTGGCGTCGCACCCGGAGCGGGCGGCGGAGTCGGAAATTCGAGAGGGATGTCGGTGTTGTAGGTGCAGGCCGAAACTAGCGTAAAGGTCGTAAATGCGATTGATAGAAGGATGTTTCGCATAGCAAGATTTCCTACGGCTAAAGCAGAAGTCGGAGCAAGCCTGTTGAAACGGGCTCACGTAGTGTGCTGCCGTCTCACCCCGCCGTAAACGACGGGGCTATGCTTTCGGATCAGCCGAGCAACGTTCCCTCGATGCCGCATGCGATCGAAAAGACGTTGTTGCTTGTCGCGACGATCATATCGCCGTCGTGTGTGAAGCACAGGCCGACGATGTTGTTGCCCGCGACATAATGTTCGACCGAAACCGCACCGGGCGTAATTTTGACGATGCCGTGGCGGCCTTGGTAGCAACCGACGACGTAAAGATTGCCAGCTTTATCGAACGCCAATCCCTGCGGCCGGCCCAGACCGCGGAAATACGTCGAGATTTCGCCGTCAGCGTCAATTGAGTACACCGCATCGTGACTCGCAAGACCCGGAGCCGTGACATAGAGCCTTCCGTCCGGTCCAAAGGCGATGTGATACGCGGCAACCGACGGTTCGAGTTTCGCAAACGGCTCAGAAGCAGCGTCTTCGTCTATCCGATAGATCGTGCCCGAACGGTCGCCAACGTACATCGCATCATCGCGACCAAATGCGATCCCAGTTGCGATGCCAAGTCCCGCTGCGAAAACAGTCGCCGTCCCGTCGCGAC
>JANNWQ010000245.1:0-14565 GCA_031408595.1 Acidobacteriota bacterium
AGATCGTCGTCACCAGCGATTGCCCGCCGCGTGAGATACCAACATTAGAGGAACGTCTGCACTCGCGTTTCGAATGGGGTTTGATCGCAGATCTCGAACCGCCAGATCTCGAAACCAAGGTCGCCATTCTCAAACGCAAGGCCGATATGGACGGCATCGAGCTCGCCGACGACATCGCGATGTACATGGCCGGGCGTGTCAAGACCAACGTACGTGAGCTCGAGGGCTCGCTCGTGCGTCTGGTGGCCATCTCGTCGATGCGCGGCGTGCCTCTGTCTAAGCTGCTGGCTCAAGAATCGATGAAGAACATCCTCGACAGCGAGCGGCCCGCCGGTTTGACCTTAGATCATATCGCCCGCACGGTCGCATCGCATTATCGTATGTCGATCGAGGAACTGAAATCGAAGAACAACTCGCGGGCCATCGCCGTGCCGCGGCAGGTGGCGATGTATCTCTGTAAAAGATTGACACGGCACAGCTTTCCCGAGATCGGAAGAGAGTTCGGCGGCAAGCATCACACGACCGTAATGCACTCGGTGGACAAGATCGATACGCTCACAAAGACGGACCGAAATTTCCACAAGGAAATAGATGAGCTAATTGATAATCTTTGCAGCTAGTTAGCTGGTTTTGTGGCAAGAATGAAAAGATTTCTTTTCCACAAATAACAACAAGTTATTGACGCTATAAGTCATTTGTTTGTAGATATTTGAAGTATAGTTTTCCACTTTTCCGCAAGGCGCGACGAGCGCGGGTTGTGGATAGCGGTGGAAAAGAAAGGCCGGAGAAAGTTATCCGCAGGTTGGATAGTTTTTCCACAAGTTTTCCACAGCCAGTTGTGGAAGGAAAAACGCAATAGAAATAACGGTTTAGGCCGCTTTTGCACATATTCACAGGGCCTATTACTAATACTAGTTCTAATACAGGTTTTATAGTTTATTAGGTTTAGAAAAGGCGTCGTATAATCGAAGCACAGGAGCAACAAGCAACATGGAATTCAAGATCAAACAGAGCGTTCTCAAGGAAGAGTTGGGATTTATACAGGGCGTCGTCGAGCGTAAGACGACGATCCCTGTTTTGTCGAACATACTGATCGAGTCGATCGGCGAAAAGGAGATCCGCATCGTCGGTACCGATCTCGACTGCACGATCCGATGCGACACCGAGGCGGACATCATCCAGCCGGGATCGATCTGTGTGCAGGCACGCAAGCTGTTTGACATCGTCCGTGCTCTGGACAGCGGGGACGTGCATTTCAAAAAAGAGGACAACGAGTGGGTCACGCTCAAGGCCGGCCGTGCCAATTACCGCCTCGCCGGCGTTAGCAAAGATCAGTTCCCAGAGATACCGAATTTCAAATCGACCCCGATGCGTCTGCCTGCCGAGGTGTTTGGATTTTTCGTTCGTAACACAGCATTTGCAATTACGAATGAGCAGTCGCGATTTACGCTCTCAGGTGCAAAATTCATCATAGGCGACGGAGTGGCTCGTATGGTCACGACCGACGGCCATCGCCTCGCCTATGTCGAGCGTGCGATCGACGACAAAGAGGGCGTGATGGATACGCTCATCCCTAAGAAGGCACTTACGGAGCTCGTCAAGCTCTCTCGCGGAGCAGGCGACGTCGCCTTTGGCGAGGATACCAATCACATCTATTTCGAGACCGAGGGACGCCTTTTGATCACGCGTAAGCTGACCGGCCAATTCCCCAATTACGAGATGGTCATGCCCAAGGACAATGACAAAACGGCCATCTTCGACCTCGACGAAATGAACCGTGCCGTTCGCCGAATGGCCCTCATCGCTGACGAACGCAACCGCTCGATCCGCCTCACCGTTCGGACAGGCGAGATCGAGGTCACCGCCCAATCATCCGAGCAAGGCGAAGGCAGCGAGGTCGTCCAGGCCGATTACAATGGCGAAGAAATGCAGCTCGGCTTTAACCACCAGTACCTGCTCGAGTTCCTCCAAAACGTAGGCTCCGCCGAAATGATCGCAGCTGAAGCTCAGTCGCCAGCGGCAGAAGCAGCAGCAGGAGATGATTCATCCTATTCGACCGCCGCTGCCACTGCCCCCGCCCGCGAGGGCCGCACGCCGGTCAAGATTGCCTTCGAATTCAAAGACCCCAACGCCCAAACCCAAATGTCCATCGCCGGCGAAACAACCTACGACTACAAATACATCGTAATGCCGTTGAGGATATGATCTAGATTTAGTAGAAGCTACTTGAATTAAGAAGAAAGATGGTTTGGAGAATATTCAAACCATCTTTTTTACTGGCTTTATCAGTCTGGAGCCGAGAACATCGATTCAAGATCTACTTGCTGAATGTCGGTCGGTAGTCCAACTCGCATATAGAACCTTGCGAATGCTTGGGATAAATGTTCACGATATGGCGGCAATAACCGGATACGATGCATATTGCGATTCGCCACAAATGCCTGGAGGAATGATTTTGGAAGGGTGAAGACTTCGTAGAAATCAACGACTCTGAATTCCATTTCAAAGTCCTTCAAATTTGACCTGTTGAGGATGGTTTGATTCCACACATAACCGCTATTTAGATTCTTGCAGAGCCTCTCCCATGCCTTTTTGCTTGCGGTGCCACCCGCTTTTGTGGCGGCCGCTTTCCACTCCTTCTCCACTTCAGATAAAGACGTATGGGGGCAGAGTGTGACATTCCTAACTTTGTCATGAGCAAGATCGCATGCCTGAGTGACCACGACCAAATCAACCGATATGAACTCAAGAGCAGCTTTCAGGTCATCAATGTCGTTGCCACCCTTATCGGTTATGGACCCTCCTTGCCAAGTAGGTACAGGGCAATCAAATATAAGATCACCCTGTGTAAGAGGTTCGCTAGGTGGAACTAATTCATACCAACTACTCATCGTCGTCGCTGAAGTCTGTGTAGGGAGAGAAAGATGGCTTCCAACGCCGCAGTTCGCTAGTTTTGATTTCCACCATTTCGGTAAAAAGGATTTTATGCTTGAGATTAAGCGGCTGAACACCCCGATAAGGTTCCTCCTCATTACCGAACGAAGTGGATTCGACTTCGGGACGGGGATATAAGCCGGAACTCAGGGCTAATTCAGAGTTATCTAAGGAGGAGGTAAATCGATAATATTGACCGAGTGTTGAGTTAGCTCTCAGAAAGTGACTATTCGCTCGAATTTGGCGATAGGCCTCATGTGGTTCAATCGCACCTACATCCGAACCCGCGACTCCAATACTATGGGAATCGCAATTCCAATAATCAAGAGTCCCGTTGCCACCTCGAATATACGTTGGATCGGCCAGCCATACTAAAGGCGATTCATCGGATGGCGACCAATCGTCGGAATTCACGCTCCCCCCGCAATTGAACTGTTTAGTGGGAGGCGAGATAGTCCAGGTCATAGTATCGAGTGCGACAGTCATTTAATTCTCCCCCAAAGCGTTTCATGTGCTTCAGAACTCGTCAAATCCGTGAAACCCTTCACAATCCACGTTCTGGCCAAATCAAACCATGCTCGGCGACCCTCTTTCGAATGGCCGGTGCCTGGCCCTCGTACCGTCATTTCAAATGCGATCATAGGTTTGTTATCACTGCGGCGAATTGCGTTGGATCGGATGGTGGCATGGAGTCGCCCCACTTTATCAGGTAAGACGAAGGTTAATTTAAGGTTTACATGTTCTGGGCGTCGAAGAATATTGCCATCAATCGACGGAGTAATAAAAGGGAAAATCCCACCAATATCTCCTGTGTCTTGCCATAAATCTCCAATCGGAATGTGATTCGTGTACGTTAGCTCATATTGAATAGGTTCGGCTTCAAAATCGGATTGTTCAAGCAACCCCTCGAACACGGCTAAATTCTCCTCAAACTTTGCAATGACAAGCGGGTAACGTGGATAACTATCCTTATCTGTTAATTTCCGCCAATTAAACACAAATCGATCCCGTTGGATCTGTATCACGAAAATATCATCAGATGAAATGAACATCTCCCGCGGTAGCGGCGCAAAGGAGGTAAACTCAATCTCCGGCTCCGTTATAATACGTGGCTCGAAAAGTTCAATTGCCAACGGAATAGGTGGGTGCTCTTCGACCTTTGGATAGTCTGGTTGGAACATTCCCCAAAGGACTCCGATATGGGCTGCAGTCAGCTTCTCGATAGGTTTGTACGATATTCCGCAGACGACCTCGGTCAATGGAGGGTTTTCAAAATCCGGTAAACTTGAATCTGACATCTTAAGTATCGGTAATCTAGAGACTTACCGCAATAATATTTGATGCGATACACCCTACTATAATACGTTAAATAATCTACTAAACGTACAAATTTCTATAAAAAATTGCAAGTGATTCAGATTCACCTCGACCTCCTCGCCATTGTTGAGATCAACTTTTTCAAATGGGTGAAACACTGGATTGCTCGAATGTGCGATTCACAAGTTCTCGATTTAACAAAGGGCGATATGCGGTTCCGCATTTTCGAGCTAGGGGGTTTCGGCGTAATATAGCCGTATTAAAAAACCTAAGACGAAATTATTCTTTATATTATGGATCGCCGGGTTGGTGGGGGTGGCGTCTTTTTTGTTTGTGGATCTGGGGGCGTTGATAATGGCGATTCCGGTGGCGGCGGGGGAGGAGCCGCCGGTTTTGCCGCCGCCGGTTTTGCTTAAGATCGCGAGCTTTATTCAACCGGCCGTTTTGACGACGCTTGCTGTTATTGTCGGGGTCTGGCTGTCGCCAAAGGTGGGGCTGCATGCTCCGGCTTCGGAGGCGGCATCACGCGGCGAGGCTTTCCTTCCAAAATTAAAACCACAGCTCTTGCCCGGTGTGCTCGCCGGCATCGCGACGGGCTTGGCGTTAGTCGGGACGTGGGTCGTCGCAAAACCTTTCTTTTCGGCTGAGTTCATTTCGCGTGCTGAGGAATTTAATCGATTCATGCCTCACATTACGCGTTTTCTCTACGGCGGCTTTACCGAGGAGATATTGCTGCGTTGGGGAATTATGACCTTTTTGGTCTGGGGGTCGTGGCGGGTGCTCCCTCCATTGCGTCAGCGGAAGCCGCTGCCACCCCTCCTCGGGCGGGAGGGGAGCCAAGATAAGCCGGGGCCGGTTTATTTTGTCGGGGCGATCTTTCTATCGGCATTAATCTTTGGCGCGGGCCATCTGCCGATCGCGTCGATGCTGGCGGGCGGGCTTACCGTTCCGATCGTGGCGTACGTTGTTACGGGAAACTCGATCTTCGGCATCGTCGCCGGATTCCTCTACTGGCGCCACGGGCTCGAATCCGCGATCATCGCACACATCATGGCCCACGTGGTGCTCATCTCCGCGATCTATTTGGCATTCTGATGGCGAACGTTACACCAGTGCCGAAGCAAGTATAAATCCCGCGACATTTACCATAATGAACAGCACCACTTCGAAGGCGAACTGGGCTCCTGCTTTAAGGGCCGTTTTCGGCCACGGCTGTTCGTAAACGCGTTTTAGGGCGAAGTTTAGATACACAAAAGCTGCGATGTAATAAAGTATGCGAGCGGCCAGAAAGGTGGTGTGGCCGGTGTAGGTTTCGGTCAGGTAAAAGATGGCGACGAAGGATTTGGCCAGGAAGTCGAAGGCGTAGAAGTGGAGCGAGAAGATAAGGTGCTCGACATAGTAACGGCCGGTGCCGCGGTAGAGCAGCATTAGGAAGAGGCCCGAGAGCAGGACGCTGGCGAAGCGGAAGACGGCGGAGTACCTGCCGGCTTTCTCTTGTATTTTGACGGCGAGGACCGAGACGTCGACGCCTTTACGGCGGGCGAGTTCTGCCATGAAGGGACGATTCTGGTTTTCCTCGATGCTACCGCCGCCGGCTGTCGCGAGGGCTCCCCAGGCGAACAGAAAATACAGAGCACTTACCGTCAGATAAATGCGGATCGGAGTAAGATACTGGCCCTTGCGTCCGGCGAGATACTCACGTGTGAGCAGGCCGGGTTTGCCGATCAGCGAGCCAAATGTCTTTAGGATCTTGTTGCCATCGAGGTGTGTGATCTCGTGAACTAAATGGCCGAAGAAATGCTTTACCGCAAACTCATGCTTGTCGATGCGCTTCTGGCCGCAGGACGAGCAGAATTTGCCGTCGACCGTAGCACCGCAGTTCGGGCACGTGTCGTCGGCGATCTCAGGCGTTTCGTTCAGGTCTGGCATTTGGCTTAAAAGAATCGTCCAAATGATAACCGCTCGCGCTCCTCAGTGCAAAAGAAATTCTTGTTGCTCAGTGTTGTCGCTTGCCTTGGGCTTGGAAGAGATAAACCACAAATAGCCACGAGCAACCACGAAAAATACACGAATGTATGCTGGCATACATATAAGTCATTCTCGCACAATAGTTTACAACTTCCAGAGTGACAGATTCATCTTATCTGCCGATTAGGTTGGCCTGTTCTTTTCGGAGCGAATTTGTTCAGGTTGGCCTTTCGACAAACCGGGTTCCGGACGGGCTTCCACGTACAATGGCCGGTAGGAACCCGGCTTTATTTTATGATTAGTTGCCATTGCCGTTGCCTTTAGGCAACGGACAGTCTGACAATCAAGCTTTGGGCTTAAGCCCGCGGAAACCTAACCTATAGCACGAACCGTTGGCTGAAGCCAACGGCAATTCTAAGAAATACTAAGCCGCAGTTGTTTCGATATCCACTGATATTGAGCGCCATTTGCCTTGGAGGAATCTGGTCAGGCTTAAGAGGCATCGGGTCATGTGGCCGGCCAGGATCGCGAGCCAGATGTGCATTGGTTCGAGGGTGCTGATCTGTTGGATGACGAAGCAAATGCCGAGCGGTATCGCGACTTGCGAGATTATTGAGATATAGAGAGGGCTCTTGGTGTCGCCGGTTCCTTGCAGGCCGCCGGTGTAGGTGAGGGCGACGGCGATAAACAGGCCTGAGAACGCGAGTACGCGGAGCAGCTGTGTGCCGATCGCGACTGCATCGGGATCGGTCATGCCAAAGATCGCGAGCAGATATTGCGGGAAGAAGAAATAAAACACTCCGATAGCCGCCGAACCCGCGAGGCCGAATTTTGCCGCTGTATTTACCGCGGCGAAGGCTCTATCTGGCTGTTTCGCACCAAGATTTTGCCCGGCGACTGCCGCTGAGGCGCCCATCAAACCATTTGACGTCCATGTGACCAGAAGGAAAAGCTGTCCGTATGCGAGGGCGTACGCGGCCTGGGCGGCGGCACTGTTAGCGAGCGTGCCGATGAAGTAGAGCATGAGAAGGCCGCCGATGTTCATCGCGATGCCCTGGATACCGGCGGGTAGGCCAAATTTGAAGAGCGATTTGATTACCGGCCAATCCGGCCCCCAGCCTTGGCCACGCGGGAAATGGACAACCCAGCCGCCGCTCCACATCTTATAGATAGCGTAGAGCCCGACCAAACCCGAAGCGATACTCGATCCGATGGCCGAACCGACCGTCCCGTATGCGGGTATCGGGCCGAGGCCGGCAATAAACACGATATTTAGAATAAGATTGAGCACCGTCATCACGATGCCGAGCCGCATCGGCGTCTTTGCGTCGCCTGCTGATCGTAGTGCTCCGCTCGTCATGAAATAGATCAGAAGACCGATGCTAAAGATGAAGGTGACCCTTAGAAACGGCAACGCCTCGGCCTTAACGCCAGCGTCGGGGCTTACAAAATCGAGCAGATACGGCGCCGCAAAATAGCCGACCGGAGCCATTATTCCGACGGCAATAAATACTGCGGTCAAAAACGCTTGATACACCGTCCGATCGACCTTTTCCTTATTCCCAGCACCCGCGTATCTCGCGACGTGGATCGACATTCCGATAAAAATCGATGAGATAAACACGATCACCGTCAGAAATATCTGAAAGCTAATGCCCATCGCGGCATTTGCCTTATAGCCGACCAGATTGCCGACCAGGACGTGATCCATCATGCCCTGGAAACCGGCGATGAGATTGGTCAGCATCGTCGGCCAGGCGAGCTTCCACACGGCGGCACCGAGCGGGCCTTCGACGATCGAACGGTCGTATTTTGGTTTTTCGGGGGCGGACGCCGCGGCTGCCTCTTCGGCGGCTTCGAGTATCTCGGCCTCTATTTCAGGTGCTTCGGACATTTAGCTTGATATTCAGATTACAGCTTACAATATTCCAGCCAAATGTCGTTTAAGACTGCTTCGACAACAGCTTATTTTCGGATCGGTGTCAGCGGCCAGAGGCGCGGTTCGCGAAGGTAAAGGCCGAGCCACATTATGCCAGCGAGAATGATCGGGAAAAAGTACGGCTCGCCGATACGCGCGTGCGTCGCGGTCGCCCCGCCGAGATAGGCGGTCATCAGAATCGCTCCGAATACTGCCGTCTGCGGTATCGCGTAGAGGATCACACAGGCTACCTCCACGATACCCAGCGAGGTCATTTGATCCATCCGCCAGCCGAGCGGCGTTACATTTACCTCCATGCCATCGGGCTTAAAGAACTTGCCGGATGCGCTAAACAATAGAAATAAAACGGATAGGCCACTCAATACATAGCCGGTCCAACGCATCCATTTGGGGACCGCAGGTGTTCCTTCGATCATAATGGTCGATTCTCCTTATTTGAGAGGAGATTATACATTAGACAGGTACATAGATGGAAAAGGAAAAGGTGCGGCACTTTTGTGAAGTGCCGCACCCGGTAGGTCCATTTTGGTAGGTTATTATTGAGGGTATTATGAATCGCCCTGAAATTTTACGGCCGGGCGGTGCCGAAAGGGACATAGTAAAACCGTCCCGATGTCTTAAAACTTTTAGTGTCAAACCTCCTGCGTGCTCCACAATCTGTGCACACGCGGTATGAATCATTTTTCAAAGTGAATGGCCGGCTTAATTCCTTGTGCCAGCATCCGAATAAACTTGCCATCAGGCCTACGCGTCTTTCGGACGAATCGATATTTCTATCAAGTACACGCGCCGTTGTCAAACTTTGTTCCAAAATATTTTGCACTTTATTCTCCCCTATTTTGTGAATAGCCTCATCATACAGAACGGGGTCGCGGGGAAGTTTTGCACCGTAATAAGATGTTTCGCTTTCGAAAAAGGTTTGAAGTTTTTTTGCCCACTCATCACCGGCTTTCTCTTATTCCTTTAATTCGCTAAAATCTTCTAAAAAGATTCAGGAGTTACAAAAAATATGTTTAAGGCCGCAGTGCGTTTGATGGTGATCGGGTTACTTTTGTCGATGCTAGGCACGTCGGCCTTTGCTTGGGATGAGGTTGGGCACAAGATCACAGGCTATATCGCGTGGCAGCGGATGACGCCGGAGGTGCGCGAGCGGGTGCATAAGATATTGATGGCGGCTCCGGAAGACTCGCACATAGGTGCGTTCTACCTGACTTACGGATCGCGTTCGACGGAATCGCGAAAACGCGAGTATTTTATGTTGATGGCGACATGGGCAGATATTATTCGCGACCGGGCGTTTCCAGTCCGTGCGAAGAATTACGATCGTGGTGACTGGCATTACAGCAACACGTTCTGGAAATTTGAAAACGGTGGAGTCGCAATGATCGACAATATGCCGAAGACCGGCCTCGCCATGGATAAGATCGCGGAATTCTCAGCTCTGATCCGTAGTTCTGTTCCCGATTCCGAAAAAGCGGTCGCGATCGCGTGGCTCGAACACCTAATTGGCGATATGCATCAACCGCTGCACGCATCCGGCAAAGTTGCCCCAAGCACGCCCGAAGGCGACCGCGGCGGTAATGGCTTTTTGCTGACGCCAAAAGGAACTAAACGCGAACAACAGGAAAACCTGCACTGGTTCTGGGATTCGATCATCGCCCGCAGTTTTCCCAACACCGATAAATGCGACGCTGACTATATCGACCCGATCGCCCAGGACATAATCCGGCTTTTCCCGGCTGACAAATTTAAGGACAGGATGCTGCCCGGAGATTTTGAGGCTTGGAAGAAAGAGAGCGTCAAAATTGCCACCTCCGAAGTCTATCGCGGCGTCGAGTTTTTCCAGTCGCCGTCGGACAAATATAAAAAGAAAGCTCTCGAAATTGGACAAGAACGACTCGCTCTCGCCGGTTATCGGATGGGCGATATGTTTAATGATGCATTCGGTTCGAAATCGGCGGTTGTCTCGCAAACCGCGATTTCTTGCAAAGTCATTCGTAAGGTTATGTATCCGGTGACAAAGACGAGTTCGGTCAAGCAGACGCTTGAGATAGCATTGCTGGATCTGTGTCCGACGCAGGTCGCGGCTCGTCCGATGCTCACATTTATGATCGATGGCAAACCGGTGATGAAGGAATACGATGTTGTGAAAGTCTTCAAGACTGAGGCTGAGGCACGCAAATACGCCGGCGAGAATAATGTTACGGACGTGAGTTTCTAGGCGCGGCCACCAAATGACACCACACGAGGTCCTCCAATATTTTCAGGGGCGGCAGACGGCCATTGTCGATGCGATCCGCGAGATCGTTGATATCGAATCGCCATCGCACGACGCTGTTCGGAGCCGTGAGGTGGTCGATTGGGTGGAGCGTCAGATGCGGGCCACTGACGTCGATGTCGAGATGACGCGCACCACTGTCGATGACGGCGATCATATTGTGATCCGGGCATTTTACGACGTGGGCGAGACCCAGTCGCTATCGCTCCCGGTTCTGACGGAACGGCATACGATGCTGCTTGGGCATACGGATACGGTTCATCCGGTTGGGACGAACGAGCTGAATCCGACGCGGATCGACGGCGATAAATTCTACGGCTGCGGCATCTTTGATATGAAGGCGAATATCGTCCTGATGCTCGAAGCTCTGCGATATTTTGCCGTTACTGGAACGCGTCCCGCTCGTCCGATAACCATAGTCCTATCGTGTGACGAAGAGGTGGGCAGCCACACCGGACGCGAGATGGTCGAACGCGAGGCGGCAAATGCCGAACATTGCTTCGTCTTCGAACCGTCCGCCGAAGGCCGTGTCAAAACCGGCCGCAAAGGCACCGGTTGGTACACTTTGAAAGCTCACGGCATCCCGGCTCACGCGGGCCTTGAACCGGAAAAAGGTGCCAACTCGATCGTCGAGATCGCCAGTCAGATCGAACGGATAAATGGGCTCGGAGACACCTCAATCGGCACGACGGTAAACGTCTGCACCATAAAAGGCGGCACGACATCGAATGTCATCCCGGAACACACCGAGTGCGAGATCGACGTGCGGTTTAGCTCACTGGCCGAGGCCGAACGTGTCGATGCCGCGATGCGTGCCCTCAAGCCATTTGACCAACGTGTCACGCTCGAACTCCTCGGCGGCATTAACCGCCCGCCGATGGAACGAACACCCGAGGTCGTCGCGTTATTTGAAAAGGCGCGTAATCTCGCCGCAGGTTTCGGCTACGAACTCGGCGAAACCCAAGTCGGCGGCGCGTCGGATGGTAATTTTGTAGCCGCACTGGGGTTGCCGGTGTTGGATGGATTGGGCATTGCTGGTGCGGGTGCTCATACATTGGGCGAGCATATTCTGGTTAGTGATATAGCCGGACGGGCGGCATTGGTCGCTCTGCTTCTAATGGCTGAATGAGGAACACGTGACTGATATGACACGACGGAATCGACACCTACTGCTTGTTTTTGTTCTCCTGTTTGTCAGCCCGATCTTTTCGCAGAACTCTGAAAAAAAAAGGGCGAGAGACCTGGGCATCCCTTTTAACGGTACGCCCGGCAAGTTTAATTCGATAACGGATGTTCCAGGGGTCGAAGTCGGTTTCTCGACCTTGATCAGAGGGAAAGGTAAATGGAAGGTCGGCGAAGGCCCTGTAAGGACGGGCGTGACAGTCGTTTTACCCCAAGGGAAAACGACAAACCCGTACAACGCGGGCTATTTTATTTTTAACGGCGATGGTGAGATGACTGGAATTCCTTATCTCCACGATTTCGGCAACACGCGCGGACCTATTGGCATCACGAACACGAACAGCGTTGGAGTCGTAAGAGACGCTATCGGCGAGTGGCGATATACGAAATTTGGTTCAAAGAGTCCGATGGATTTCTCCTTTGGTCTGCCGATCGTTGGGGAAACATGGGACGGTGGCCTAAATGATATAAATGGCTATCACGTAAAGAAGGAACATGTCTTCGAAGCGATCAACAGCGCGGCGAGCGGGAAAACGGCCGAAGGCAGCGTTGGCGGCGGAACTGGCATGATGTGCTATTGGTTTAAGGGCGGTACCGGTACTTCCTCGCGATCATTCAAAGTCGCTGAAAAGGAATATACGGTGGGCGTGCTCGTTCAAGCGAACTTCGGCCGACGGGAAGATTTGGTCATCGCGGGCGTGCCGGTGGGAAAAGAGATCACCGATCTTGAACCTATTGAGGCATCTGCACAGGACGGATCGATCATTATTATCATTGGCACCGATGCTCCCTTATCCGGTTCGCAATTAAGCTTGGTTGCCAAACGAGCTACGTTGGGGTTTGGCCGCACCGGCACGATTGGAAACAGCGCGTCAGGAGACATTTTCCTGGCATTTTCAACTAAAAAAGTTGAATTCGATACGGCGAAGAAAATAATGACGGTCGAGTCATTATTCAAATCAAGTCTCGACCCGGTTTTTCGCGCAACTGTCGAAGCAACTGAAGAGGCGATCGTAAACGCTCTTGTCGCCGGCGAGGATATGGAAGGAGTTAATGGAAACAAGGTCTTTGGCATTCCACACAGCCGGCTGCGCGACGTTATGAGAAAATACAATCGATTACTATTCTAGAACTGGCATATTTTTGCCGGAAACGGAGGCGCAACTTGTCCGGTGATGGGCGCGGTCTTCAAAACCGTTGTGAGGGCGCGAGAGCGTACTCAGGTGGGTTCGACTCCCACACGCCTCCGCCAATTTTAAGGAGAAAGGGGAAAGGATAAGGGATAAAGTAAAGCCCCGGATCCGGTTATGATCGATTGGATCGCTTTGAATATGACTCCGGGGGTTGGGCCGCGGGCGGCGACTAAGCTTTTGGAGAGGTTTGGTTCTGCGGCGGCGGTTTTTCATGCGCGGCGGCACGAACTTGAATCGTTGCGTTTGAAGCCGGAGACGATCGAGAGCATTATCAAACGGGAGTTTCATGAGCGTGCGAAGGGTGAGCTGGATCGGGTGAAGGCGTTGGGTGCTGACATCCTTATTTTGGACGACGGCAGTTATCCGACGCTGTTGCGTGAGATCGACGATCCGCCGCCGGTTTTGTATGTGAAGGGTGACTGGCAGGCTTGTTTTGAGCAGCCGGGCGTTGGGGTGATCGGTTCGCGGAAGTGCTCGACCTATGGTGAGAATGCGTCGGAGATGTTGTCACGCGATCTGGCTTCGCGTGGGATAACTGTGGTTTCGGGGTTGGCACGCGGGATCGATTCGGCGGCACATCGTGGTGCGATACGCGGGCAGGGGCGAACTGTTGCTGTGATGGGAACGGGCATCGACAACATTTATCCTCGTGAAAATAATTCATTGGTACGCGAGATACTGGAGAGCGGCGGTTGCCTGGTGACGCAGTTCCCGCTTGGCACGCCGCCGTTAAAGGACAACTTCCCTTACCGCAACCGGATCATAAGCGGACTGAGCTTAGGAGTTTTGATAATCGAGGCAAACGAGCGCAGCGGCTCGCTGATAACCGCACGGCTCGCGATGGAGCAGAACCGCGAAGTGATGGCGGTGCCGGGCAATATTACATCCGGCAATTCGTTCGGAACAAACTACCTAATCAAGACGGGTGCAAAATTAGTGCAGCAATGGCAGGACGTCGTCGCCGAGTTGCCAAGCGAGATCTCAGCCGCGATATTGCCGCCAAAATTGGAGAAAGCAGAGACTGCTAAACGGCAAACGGAACTCATCCCAGCCGATATGAGCGAGAACGAGCGAAAGATCTGGGAACTACTTGCTGCGGACGATGCGACACATATAGATATATTGCTCGAGTCGACCGGACTTTCGTTTGGTGATCTCAACAATGCTCTTGTCAGTCTTGATATTCGTGACCTGATACGGGTTCTACCGGGCAAGAACTACGCTCGGCGTTCCTAACTTTGTGTTCTTTGTGCTTCCCTCCGTGCCTTTGTGATAAAGATTTAAGTCCGTTATCACAAAGGCACAAAGTGAAGACACAGAGAACGCTAAGAAGAGGGACTTTAACGGCGAGCAATTTTCCGATTAGCCTAGACCTCTCATTGACAAGGTTGCGAGCGAGGTGTTACTTGTCATAAGCGTCAGCACTATAAGGAGTGTTGACGTATTTTTTTTCCGCCTATGTCAAAGAACTTGTTAATAGTTGAAAGCCCTGCGAAAGCAAAGACCATCGAAAAGATCCTCGGAAAAGATTTTCAGGTGAATAGCTGCTTCGGCCATATCCGCGATCTGGAAAAGGCCGGAATGGGTATCGACATCGAAAATGATTTCGAGCCCCGCTACATAGTTTCGGAAGAAAAACGGAAGGTCGTTAATGAACTGAAGTCTCTGGCAAAGAAGTCGGACGAAGTATGGCTCGCAACAGACGAAGACCGTGAGGGTGAGGCTATAAGCTGGCATCTTTGCGAAGTCCTGGG
>JANNWQ010000246.1:0-11114 GCA_031408595.1 Acidobacteriota bacterium
GAACTTTCCGCCGTGTTCTATAATTCGTAATTCGACATTCGTAATTCTCAATTACGTTTGGGGACGTAGCTCAGTTTGGCAGAGCGCTGCAATGGCATTGCAGAGGTCAGGGGTTCGACCCCCCTCGTCTCCACCAAATTCTATATCAAGAAGGCACCTGATTGGGTGTCTTTTCTTGTATCATTACCACGTGACCGAACTGCCAACAAAAGCTGTCATCATGGCCCGCGGACTCGGGCGAAGAATGCGGGCGGAAAATGTGGGCGCTGACTTGACCGATGAACAGCGGCGTATCGCCGATGCCGGGATCAAGGCTCTGATCCCACTGGCGAACGGCAAAACGCTGCTGGATATGATACTCGCAAACGTCGTGGCCGCAGGGTTTAGCGATGTTTGCCTCGTAATCAGCCCCGAACATGATGCGATCCGTGATCATTGTGCGACGAAAGGAATTGCAGTGACGTTCGTTGTGCAAGAAGAAGCACGCGGAACAGCCGATGCGGTTCTCGCCGCAGAGAGTGCGGTTGGCGATGAACTATTTCTGGTTGTAAATTCCGACAATCTTTATCCGGTCGAAGGCCTTTGCCATCTGCGTGAAACGAACCGTCCGGCGATGCTCGCATTTGAACGTGAAGCTCTGATCGTTCGGAGCAATATCGCAGCCGATCGCATTGCGAGTTTTGCGACGGTCGAGATCGACGACGATGGTAATTTGCGAAGAATTGTCGAGAAGCCGGAATTGGTCGAGCCAAAGTCGTTTGTTTCGATGAATGCGTGGCTCTTTTCATCTGAGATATTTGCGGCGTGTCGCGCTATCGAGCCGTCGCCGCTACGCAAAGAGTACGAGATCACGGCGGCCGTTCAATTTGCGATCGATCACCTCGGTGTTGAGTTTACTACAGTAAAAACGGACGAGGGCGTGCTTGATCTTTCAGATCGGGCCGATATCGAAAGTGCAGGTCGCATTCTAGCTACTGGAAACCAATAATGTTCATTCCCGGCCGCATCGAAGTTCTGGGCAAACACACTGACTACTGTGGCGGACGCAGTATTGTGTGTGCAATCGATCGCGGGTTCCATGCCGAGGTCGAGCCGCGTATCGATACGCTCGTCGTGCTCCAAAATCGCGATTCTGGCGAGACGATCTCGATAGACCTCACCGATCCGAAGGCCGTGCCCCGACACTGGGCCAATTACGCTGTCGAGGTCGCACGGCGCGTGAAGATGAATTTCATCTCTCGTTCCCTGACTGGAGTGACTATCCGACTTCGAAGCGATCTGCCAAAAGCGGCCGGACTTTCCAGCTCGAGCGCTTTGATGATAATGGTTTTTAACGCGCTCAGTTCGGTGAATGGCCTTCCCGATACGGACGAATATCGCGCGAATATCCGTGACGATCTTGCACTCGCCGAGTATTTGGGCTGCATCGAGAATGGCCAGAGCTTTCGCGAACTTGCGGGTTCGACGGGCGTCGGAACATTTGGCGGCAGCCAGGATCACGCGGCAATTATGCTGGGCCGCAGCGGCTATTTGAGCGAGTTCTCGTTCGCTCCGCTTGCTCATTTGGCGGACGTTGCCTTTCCATCTGATTATGTTTTTGTAGTAGCGTCGAGCGGCGTTTCGGCGAATAAAACCGGAGCTGCACGCCCGCGTTTCAATCGTATGTCGAGTATGGTCTCGGAGATCACCGCTGCGGCCGGCGGGACTGGGAGCCTCGCCAAAACGATCGACAAAATGGGCATCGACGAAGTGAGAAGCCTTATTGTGAAAAGAGAATTTAGTTTCACAACAAAGGAACTGCTCGACCGTTTGGAGCACTTTTATGTTGAGAATTTCGAGATCATACCGGCCGTGAGTGCGTTACTTGCGGCGGGCAAAATTGACGACATCGGCGATCTGGTCGATCTATCGCAACAAAATACAGAGCGTTTGTTAGGCAATCAGATTGACGAAACAATATTTCTGCAAAGATCTGCCCGCGAGATCGGGTCCGTCGCTGCCTCGGCCTTCGGGGCAGGTTTTGGCGGGAGCGTCTACGCCATTACACGGGCATCGGAAGCCGATGACCTAATCGAGGAATGGCGACGCGTTTACTTGACACAATATCCTCAGCACCGTGCTACGAGTGAGTTCTTTGCAACGACATTGGTGCAAGCAATGAACTAGCAGATCCCTTTGTCCGTGCACAAAAAAGATGGCCTTCCGTTTCCGGAAGGCCGTCGTAGTATTATGTCGAAAGTTTTATGTGCTTAGTCCGATCAGACGCGGATTCGCTTTTTTCTTGAGAAGCTTTTGCAATTTGAGTCTCGCTTTGTGAAGCTGCGATTTCGAGGTGCCGACTGAGCAGCCAAGAATTCTTGCGACCTCTTCGTGCTCGAAACCCTCAACATCGTGCAGGACGAAGACATTCTTGTAGCCCTCGGGCAATTGGGCGATCGCGTTATCGATAGCGATCTTGTCGACGATCTGCATCTTGTGCGGATTGCCCGTGCCAGAGACGATCTGGTCCGGCGTTTCACCTTCCTCGGTTGTCTTTTCGAACTTCACCGTTCTCTTACGAAAGTGCATTAGCACCTGGTTCACAGTCATTCTGTGCAGCCAAGTCGTAAAGGCCGAGTCGCCCCGGAAGCTGCCGATCTTGCGATAGAGCTGGATAAACACATCCTGCGTCAAATCCTCAGCCTCGCTCGGATTCTGCAGCATTCTGAGACAGATCGAGTACACACGCCGATGGTGTCGAGTGTAGATCTCCTCAAAGGCTCCCATGTCGGCCCGTGCCGCCATCTGCGTCAGATCAAAGTCCTTTGCTTTCTTAAGGTCAACCGCCTCCGGCTGGCTCGAAAAGAACACATTGTCCAAACCAACACCTTGCTCACTATGAAAAACTGGAAAATTTAATGTTTCAGTAGTCATTTTCGTTCCCCCCTGTATGGCTATCTTCAATCGGCGTGCCAAAGCCTGTTTCGTTGAAGACCATGTCCATTTAACGCTAGAAAAGGCTGTTTGTTCAGTTTTCCGGCATACATTCGGTTTCGCCATACATCAAAGAACGGATGCGCATACACTTTCGTGCGCTAAAGCTATACCTTTTGGTATATTCCCCTAAACGGCGCGTTTATTGCCGAAAATGCTAGAATCGTGACATCCGTTTGGCACCGGTTGGGAGTTTTGGGACGATGATTTCGAAAGTGTTCAGGTCGATAAGTTTTTTTCTGCTAATTTTTGCGGCGGTCGCGATTTCTGCCGTTGCTTCGGCACAAACGCCGGAGGCGACAAAATATCAGAGCCAGGAAGTCTCCGAGGTCGATGGTATTCCTGTTTTAATTAAACACCTGCCCGAGTGGAAATCGCTGCGTAGCCAAACGACATTTGCAACAAAAGTTACCGACCTTCAGCCAGCTCTCGGCGAACGGCCTGTCCTGAACATAATCGAGTTCATCCCGGGAACCGAGGTCGTGTCTGCTCCTTATCCTGCGGGAAAGCTGGTTATAGTCGAGTTTGCGTCTCCGCAACTGTCTGTTGAAACCGACACTAAGGTAAAGCAGTTCCTCGATGACACCCGCGACACCAACACTGCATATCGGCGGATCGGTAATTACAATGCGTTTGTATTCGACATAACCGACGCAACGTCCGCCCAAGCCCTGCTCGACCAAGTGAAATACGAAAAACAGACGCAGTGGCTCGGCAGAAACCCATTTCTGTACACGGCAGAACGGGCATTCGTCCTCACAACATCCGACGTATTCGTCTCGACCGCCTTGGTCATCGTCTTCGGTATGAGTGGGGCCGTACTGGTAGGCCTGTTGGTGGGCTATATCTTCTTCTACTTCCGCGACGGCAAGCGCTCGAAGATGCGAACGTTTAGCGACGCCGGTGGGATGACGAGGTTGAATTTAGATGGATATACGCCGGATCTTCGCGAGGTGGAATAGTTATTTTGTCACGGTAAAGCTTCGATCAACCGCTCGATATCCTCAGAATTATTATAAAAATGCGGAGCGATCCGTAGCCTGTCGCCGCGTGGGCTGACGATCACGTTTTGCTGTTCAAGCGAGGCGGCGAGTTGATTTGAGGTAAGGCCGCCGCGGTGCTTGATGCAGACGATCTGAGACTTTTCGCCGGGGAGGCGTGAGCTGATGATTTCATACTCGCGGCCTGCCAGGCTGTCGCAGAGGGAATCGGTTAGGTTTGCGAGATGAGATTCGATCCTTTCCGCTCCTGTCTCGGTAAGGAGCTTCAGGCTTTGTTCGAGGCCGTAAAAGAGAGATGCGGGACCCGTGCCGCTTTCCCACGCAAGGGCAGTTGGCTTGAACGGCTGCTCGCGATCTTCAAAATTCCACGGCGTTTCGACACTGATCCAGCCGACTAGAGTTGGATTCACGCGTTCGCGGGCACGATCGGATAGGTAGATGATGCCGCAGCCCTCGGGCGAGCAAAGCCATTTGTGGCTGGCACCACACGCGGCATCGACGAACTGCGATGGTAGATCGAATGGCATCGCACCTAAACCCTGAATGATATCTACACAGAAGAGCGCGTCCACGGCACGTGCCGCACGGCTGATGCGTTCAAGATCGGCTCGATAGCCTGACGCAAACTGCACGGCGCTGATGGCGACAACTTTTGTATTGCCGTCGATGAGTGAAATGAGTTCGTTGAGATCGATGCGTCCTTCCCGCTCGGGACAGAGGCGCAGTTCAACGCCGTGATCATCTCTGACTCGCCGCCATGGATAGAAATTTGCGGGAAACTCGCGTTCAAAGCTAACGATGTTATCACCAGTCTTCCATTTCAAGCCGCTCGCTATCGAGGCAAAGCCGTCTGACGTATTGCGTACGAATGCGACCTGATCCCTTCTCACTTTCAACATTCCAGCGAGCAACGCCCTGGCCCGATCTTTTGTGTCGACCCACTGTTGATAGTGCGACGAGCCATGCAGAGCAACGTCGGCGAGTTGGCGGCCCACGGCTTCGCCAGCTGTCGTCGGGATCGGCGAAATAGCTGCGCTGTTCAGGTAAGCGTACATTTGTGTGGCTGGGAACAATGATCTGATCTGTTCGTTCATAATACTTCCGTCCGATACGCGTTAAGTGCTAGAATCACTGTTGGCTTCGCGCGCTTTCGACGCCACGATTATGTTAGATTTGCGAAAGAAAAACCAATCGGATTTCGGCTTCGTCTCGGCGCTCGACGACCGCGATATCGAGGTCACACACCTAGCCCGCGAGTCGCGTCAGGGCCTGTGGTCCGAGGGATTTAAGCTCATTCGCGATATCTTTCTGATCATCGTCGTATTTATTTTGTTCGGCGTTTTCTTTGTCCAGCCGGTCGTTGTCGAAGGCACATCGATGCTGCCGCAGCTCCACGACGGTGAGCGTTTGCTTGTAAACAAGCTTGTCTATTACAAGATACAAAACTTTAGCTGGGGCCATATCGAGCGTGGCGATATTGTGGTTTTCTGGTTCCCCAATGATCCGGACAAATCCTACGTCAAGCGAGTGATCGGCCTACCGGGCGAGACCGTGGAGCTGAGAAGTGGAAAGGTCTTTGTGAATGGAACAGAGCTGACCGAAGAATATCTCGACAAAGAATACACCCAATCCATGCCGCCACCGCTCACGAAAAAGGTTGAAGAGCATCACTACTTTGTCATGGGCGATAATCGGGATAATTCGTCAGATTCGCGATATTGGGGCCTTGTTCCTGAAAAATATATCTACGGCAAAGCCTTTTTCCGCTATTGGAAACCATCGAACATCGGCTTTCTCGAACACGGTGAGTACGAAAAGACCGTTCCTACGACGCCGACCAAGAAGATCGACCTGCGCGCTGACGAAAGATAGAGATTGCAACGCAAAGCGCAAAGTCGCTAAGCTAGCAGTGAGCAGGGTCTTTGCAAATCCTTGTTCGACTTTGCGTCTTTGCCCCTTGGCGTCTTTGCGTTAAAATCTGTTCCTTATGAGTAAGGCTATATTGGTACTCGAGGATGGGCGTACTTTTGCGGGTACATCTTTTGGTGCGGACGGCGAGACGTTTGGCGAGATGGTTTTTAATACGTCGATGTCGGGCTATCAAGAGATATTGACCGATCCGAGCTACGCTGGCCAGATCGTTGCGATGACGTATCCGCTGATCGGCAACTATGGCGTCAACGAAGAAGATGTAGAATCACGACGGCCGTGGGTCGAGGGCTTTGTTGTTCGCGAAGCCAGCCGTATCCGATCTAATTTTCGCTCAACTGCCTCGTTCCAAGACTATCTAAAAGCCAACAACATCGTCGGCATTGAGCACATCGACACGCGTGCCCTCGTTCGCCATATCCGCGATAAAGGAGCAATGCGTGCGGGCATTTCCACGGTAGATCTCGACAAAGATTCACTGTTAAAAAAGATCCTCGCAACGCCTGAGATGCAGAATCGTGAACTCGCCAGCTCAGTAACGATTGCTGAGAACTATGATTACGCAGCGACGAGCGAAGAAAAGTACCACATTGTTGCCTATGATTTTGGCGTCAAGACAAACAGTCTCCGGGAGTTCGCAAGATTCGGCTGTCGCGTAACGGTTGTTCCGGCTGATACCTCTGCAGATGAGACGATGGCTCTCAAACCGAACGGCATCTTCCTTTCAAATGGCCCCGGCGACCCGGCGTCGATGACCTCGGTTGTCGAGGAGATCAAGAAGCTCACACGGTCACAGACTCCGATGTTTGGCATCTGCCTCGGCCACCAACTGATCGGCGAAGCCTTCGGGGCGGAAACTTACAAGCTAAAATTCGGCCACCGCGGCGGCAACCAACCGATCAAAGACCTGACCACAGGCAAGATCGAGATCACGGCGCACAACCACGGCTTCGCGGTCGATGCCGAGAGCCTGCCAGCCGACGTCGAGGTCACGCATATAAACCTAAACGACCATACGGTAGCCGGCCTTCGGCATAAAACTTTGCCCGTGTTCTCAGTGCAATATCATCCGGAATCAGCCCCAGGACCGCATGATTCCGAGTATCTGTTTGAGAGATTTATCGATCTGATGAATGTGTCCGAAGCCTAACAACCTAATTCACCACAGAGGCACAGAGGACACTGAGAGTAAATCTCTGTGCTCTCTGTGTCTCTTTGGTGAAAATTCTTATTTCTTAAACCCGCTGATCAGGACGACGTCTTTGGTTGTGGCGCCGCGTGAGAAGAGGGTTGGCTTGCCGTCGCGGGAGAGGTCGAACGACGCGATCTGATCGGAGGTGAAATTGGTCAACTGTTTTGGTGCGCCGCCGGCGATGGGCATACTCCAGATATTCGAGACGCCGTCGCGCGTGACGATATACGCGAGCGAACGGCCATCGGGCATCCAACGAATGGCCTGCCCCGTGTAGGGGCCGGTGGGAGTATCAAGGAGCTTGGTCGGCTGTCCGCCTTCAAACGGAATGATGGCGATCTGCCAGGGCGAGTTCCGTTGCTCACGGTAGTGACTAGCGATCGACTTGCCGTCGGGTGAGACGACCCCACTGCCTAAAAGATAGTCTGAGATCCGCACAGGTTCACCGCCATCGATCGAGACCTTCCAGATCCGTGGGCCGTCGTTAGCAACGGAAGTATAAATCACCCAACGCCCGTCACGTGAAATGTTCGGCAAATTGCCTCCATTGTTGGTCAATTGTTTTTGGTTGCCGCCATCGATATCCATCCGCCAGATATCGTTCGTACCGGGTTTAGAAGGCGAACTGTAAACAACGTAGCGTCCATCCGCCGAAACCGCTGGAAACGCGCCGTTGCTTTGCGTCAACTGCCGTGGATCGCTGCCGTCCCCGTTCATTATCCAAATATGCGGAACAAGGCCGCTCGCAAGTGTGTAAATGATCTTTCCATCGGGAGTCCACTGGAGGCCTGCCGCGCCTTCAAATTTGGCAGAGCCGCGTGTCAATTGTCGGGGGCGATTCGTGTCGCCGTCAGGAGCAGACCAAATATTGAGGACACGGTCTTCCTGAGTCACCACGATCGATCCGGAATCAGCCGTCATACTTACGCCGTGATAGGAAAGCAGATCGTTGGTGACCTTTTGCACTTCGCCGCTTGGATAGGAGATCTGAAAGACCTGAGCGCTGTTCGCGTTCCGCTCGAAATTATTTATGATCAGGCCGCTGCCATCCGCAAGCCAGGCGACTTGCCCGCAGTCGGCCCACTTCTGGGAACCGATTGGTTTCATCGCCCCATCTTCGACTCGTATTTCGACTATTCTCTGGAAGTTGCCGCTGTCGTCGGCGGAACGGGTCGAATTGGCTATCACCTTTCCATCAGGCGACCATCCCGGTCCGCTGCTCTTAAAGGACTCAGGACTTTTTAGCATCGCCAGCACCTGCTCGCCGGTGCCGTCGGAGTTCGCGATGATCATCGTGCTCTCGTCGCCTTGATTGCGGACAAAGGCCATCCGCTTGCCGTCAGGTGAAAAGGTGACGGGACTGCCATTCCTCGAAGCAAGTTTTTTTTGTTCGCCGCCCAGAACCGGCATCTGATAAAGATCGGAGTTCGCCGCACCAACATCTCGCCTGCCGAAATATATGTAACCGCCGTCAGGCGTGAATGTCATTCGTCCATAATCCACCGCCGCGGGCGGGATGATCTGGACGTTGCTTCCCGAGCCGATATGCCTGACCCACAGGCTCTGCTGGCCTTCATCCTGCTTTACATGCACGACGTATTTGCCATCCGGCGAGATCGCGGCGTCCCCGGTCTTGCCGGTGTCGGTGAGCTTTGTGATCTTCATCGACTCGAATGACGGAGCCGACCCGGTGTCCTTTTGGCCCGCGAATTTGTAAACCCCGAAAGCAACACCCGCGATCACCAGTACCAGCAGCGTGAGGCCCAACAGGACGCCCTTTTTGTGCTCCCTGACCTGCGAGACGAGGTATTCGGCACTTGAACGCTGCTGCGGCATGCTGTTTTGCGTCGAGATCACGCCGGTATGGATAGCCGTCGCATTTTCGCTCCGCTGCAATGTACTGACGTTGGATGAGCCGGTCGATTGCGGAACACTCGAGCGTTCGAGTTCCTCGGAAAACTCGAGTTCGCGTTTGAGGTTTTTGACATCGAGCAGCAGGTCCTTCACCGTTTGATACCGCTCGTCTGTTTGCTTTTGTAAGGATTTGCGAACGATCCGGCGCAATTCCGACGGCGTGGAGTCATCGAGCGGCGGCGGTTCTTTGGTAAGGATCGCGGCGATAGAGTCATTCGCCGTTTCGCCTGCAAAAGGCGTCTGCTTGGTGAGCATTTCATAGATCACCACACCGAGGCTCCATACGTCAGAGCGTGAATCAGTTTCCTTGCCCCTAGCCTGCTCCGGCGACATATAGAGAACCGTGCCCATCACGACGCCTGGCCGCGTATTAACCTGAGCCCGCGTCGCATCTTCCGAATCCGCAGGGCCGACGGGCGTCGCAGTAAGTTTCGCCAGCCCGAAATCAAGGACCTTTACGATCCCGTCATCGCGAAGCATGATGTTTTCAGGCTTGATGTCGCGATGGACGATACCCGCGCTATGAGCTGCATTGAGAGCGGCAGCCACCTGCATCGCGACATCGAGCACCTCACGCAAGGTCATCGGCTCGCCACGCAGGCGGTCTCGCAGCGTCTCGCCCTTGATCAACTCGGTCGCAATGTAACGGGTATTCTCAAATTCGCCGATCTCATAGACCGTCAGTATGTTGGGGTGATTGAGCGCCGACGCCGCCTTGGCTTCCTGCACGAACCGCCGGACGCGCTCTTCGTCGCCGGCAACCTCGTCGAGCAAGACCTTTAAGGCCACCTGACGTTCGAGCTTTGTGTCCTGCCCGAGATAGACCTCGCCCATTCCACCGGCACCGATAGCGGAGATTATATTGTAATGAGCAATTGAGGCCGGCAGTTTAGTCGCCATATAGTAATTTGAACAAGTTTGCCCTGAGACGGCTAGACAGTCAAACCTTGATACAAACTGGCTATCGTACCTTTCCAGACGAAAAAGGACCGGCCAAGGCCGATCCTAATTCACTCGATCTGCTTGTGAGGATCAATCAACGCCTAAGCGTTTTGCGGCGGCCGCCTCCATTTCACTTGAGTCGACTTCCTCAATACTCAGGCGTTTCTTAGCGACGGTTGTTGTTGTCTTTTTGCCCTTCGAGCTAGTGGCGATGCGCTTGCCGGTCAGGTAATTGATACTTTCCGATACCGCCGAGCCCTCGGCACGGTCGCGGGTCGAATAGTCGAAGCCGATCAGAATGAACATGTCCGGCTGCTCATCGTAGCGAAACTTAAACGAGATCTCGCTGACCCACCGCGAACCGTGATCCTGACTGATCACGATCACACCCTTCTCGATCGACACATTAGCAGGAGCATCTACCACGCCGTAAAACGCTCCGCCACAGCCTGTGCATTGCAGTAGCTTGTCAGCTACCGCTGCGTTTCGCCATCCGCCCTCGGCGGTCTTGACGACGACGACCAAAGCTCGCGATCTATCGACAAACTCGTCCTCTTTTACCGGCTTATTCTCAACCAGTTTCAGCAGAATGTCCTCGCGGCCATCGGCGTTAACATCGCCTTTGATCTGTTCCTCGATCTTCCAACCTGAGGGCACAAAGCCAGCGGCGGTCGCAGCGGTCGCAGGCACCTTTGACACGTCAATGGGCTTGGCCTCGTCCTGAGCGAACGAAGATATTGTCGCAACCATTGAGACCAATGCAGTTAACAACGAATTCGTTTTTGTCATAAAAATGCTCTTCAATTACGGCGACTAATGATGCGAAAGATCTCATCGTTGTTGATTATTGTCCAATACCAAAAATATACGGAGCAATGACCAAAGAGACGATCGACATTAGCTTGATAAGGATGTTCATCGACGGACCCGAAGTATCTTTGAAAGGGTCACCGACCGTATCGCCGGTGACAGATGCCTTGTGAGCCTCTGATCCCTTGTATACCATCTCTCCATTGATCATCACGCCTTTCTCAAAGGATTTCTTCGCGTTGTCCCATGCACCACCGGCATTAGACTGGAAGATGCCCATCAAAACGCCAGAAACGGTAACACCTGCCAACAGGCCTCCCAAAACCTCAGGCCCCATTGTAAAACCAACCAGA
>JANNWQ010000247.1:0-5408 GCA_031408595.1 Acidobacteriota bacterium
CGGTGTAGCGGTCGGCGTGGCGGTCGGTGTCGCGGTCGGCGTAGCGGTCGGAGTCGGAGTTCCAACAACCGTTCCGCCGCCCCAGAATCCGCCCGCGACACTAAATAGACCGCCGGTTGATGTCGAACCCGCGACACACTGGCCGGCCGTGCCGTCGAGATTGAACACTCCGCCCGTCGAATTACCGCCGCCGCCCGCGATGACGCTTCGGGTTATCTGAAACACACCGCCAGATTGCCCGCTAGCGGCAAATGGAACACAGAATACAGTCGTTGCCACGATGATGAATAGTTTTATCGCTTTCATTGTTCTACCTACTCCAATTCTGGGCCTTTTTTTGGTTGCCAACGACGCTCTTTACAAACTTCAACGCAGAGATCGCAAGGGCGCTGAGACGGATGCAGACAGAGCAGAACTACTGCTCTTTACAAATATCCGCGTCCTTGTTCGACGCACAAACCAGTCTGGTCAACGCGTCGATCTGCTTCTGCTGGGCTTTGATCTTTGAGTTTTGATCTTGGATCTTTCTGGCCTGCTCACTGCTCACCGCTCGCAGCTCACCGATTTCTGACTGCTGTTCCTTCACCGCATTCACCAATACAACCCCGATGCGGTCGTATTTCACGCCTTCGACCTGGCCTTCTTTGTTGTAGGTGACAAATCGCGGGTCGATCTGTGCAATGTCCTCGGCACCGAAGCCGACATCCTTCATCCCGCCGTCCTTCCAGTCGAACGCTATCGGTCTCAACTGACTAACAAAAGTCAACCCGGAAGAAAAGTCACTGACTTTGGTCTTATATCGAAGCGATGACGAGCACGTTGAGATCTGGTTCTGGCCGTTTCGACAAAGCTGTGTCGAACCGGCGAGGCCGAGCGTTAGAAAACTGATCGTCCCGTTTACGCCCAGTTTATCCACCGTGTTCAGAGTTCCGATATTGACATTACCGTTCTCGGCAATCGTGAATCGCCCGCCGGGGTTAAACGGAGCGTCCACGCGAAACTCACCGGTTCCCCCGAATGAAGCGACCATGCCGCCGGCAATGTTGGTCTGTACGCGAAGGCCGGCGTTTGATGCATCTACAACTTCAAGTTTGTAATTAGGCGTCTCCGTGCCGATGCCGACATTGCCCGTCGCCTGATCGATTGCTACCTGATTCGCAATGAAATTTCCAGCATCGTCGGCACGCTGAAAGGTGAGGCGGTCGTTGTCAAAGGCGAGGCGGTAGCCACGTCGTCCGACGGTGTTTGCGCTATTCGTAAAAGTCACGACCGGGTTGCCGTTGAGATGCAGCCGACTGACGGGAGCGGTTGTGCCGATGCCGACATTTACATTGTTACCCAAAACAAGGGAATCGCTTTGCGAGACTACGGCGCCCGCGCCGATGGCTGTGGCATTGTTCAAAGCACCGCCTACGACATCTGCATTGCTGCCGATAACGGTGTTATTGCCGCCTGTTACGTTCGAGTCTCCGGCAAGCAAGCCGAAGAACGAATTGAAATTACCTGTCGTGTTCATGAATCCGACACCCCTGCCGAAGAACGCATTGCCAAAGCCCTCCGTGTTCGATAATCCGGTAACCTGCCCAAAGAACGAGTTATTGTTGCCCAACGTATTCGCCTGTCCCGCGCCGGTGCCAAAGAACGAGTTGCTAGAGCCCGTATTCGCCGTTCCGGCGAACACGCCAGCGAAGGTATTGCTGCTTCCTGCAACGCTCAACACCCGGTTGCCAGCGATGTTGTACTGTGCCGCTGAGACGGTATTGGAAAAGGTCTTGTTGCCACCGATGTTTTGAGCAGTTGTCAGATCAACAAAGTTTTGGGCTGCCGAACCCGTCCCGCCGTTGGCGACACCGACTACGCCGGAAACATTCGTTGCCGTCACCGCATTTGTCGCATTGACAGCGTTTGTAGCATTCGTCGCATTGGTCGCGGTCGTTGCTGTCTCAGAATTGAGGCTCTTGACCGAATACGGGGCGCTTGTTATCTGTTGTCTCGGCGTGAGCGTTGTAAGTGCTCCGCCACTCCCCGGCCGAACGCGGATCTCGAGGAATCGCGCAGCTCCCGGAAACTGGCTGAAAAAATCGAGCGACACGGCGAATATGCCGTTGGTCACCGCGATGCCGTTTTGCGCTATCGTCGGACCAAGCTGAGAACCGCCGCTCAATGCGTTAAACAGCGCAAACTCAAAGTCGTGGTTGCCATTTGCAACAACCCCGCCCGAATTCAGACTGCCCTGATATGTAAACCCGGTGGTCTGCGCCACACCAACCGGCGTAAAGATCCCTAACGCCAGAAACAAACCGAAAACTATCGATAATTTTCTTGTCATCATGCTCTCCCCCAAAACTAATTGTCTCGTCGTAGGTCTAACGAATAACACAGTTCTGAGGAAATTACTATAAATAATGGTCCGCCCATTTCTCCTAAAAACAGGCCTTTGCCGATCGTCATCTCGCACGCAGACAAAAATAGCGACGTCGTCCTTCTCACGAAGTAACCGACGTCGCAATTTACGAAGAGTATCGGTGCTACTCGCCCACTCGAACCGATCCGTCGAGCCACCTCGTTGAAAGCGACGCTCCGAGTTGATCGGAAACGCCCGTTGCCGCACTAGCAGAGTTGAACCTGATCGGTGTTAGGCCTGACGCCTCTTTGGAGACATCAAACGTGATCGACACGATCTGACCGGAACCTGCGGTGCGGGCGAGCGATTGGTCGCCGTCGATCAAGATCACGATACGACCTTTCTCATTCGAATTGACGGTCAATATCATCCCATCCCCGGTGAATTCGCTAAGAGCAACTCGCGGATCGCTAAGCACCGACGGGTCATACTCAAGCGTAAATCCGACCGCTCTTTCTTCGCCAAACGCGGTAACGTCGATCGGCACGGTCACGCTCGTCGCACCTCTTGCATCCAGGCTGCCAACCGCGATCTTGCGTCCGAAGAAATAAGCGTAGATATCGTCGAAAACACTCGTCGCCCGGTCTTCCACCAATAACATCGAGGTCGGCCCTCCTGCTCCCGTCATGGGGTCGAGTCCTGTCGCGAAACGGCGGGCTTGTACTACATCGCCCGCGTTGATATTCCCGTCTCCGCCGGCGCCAAGCGGGGCGCAATCGGCACGTTGAGCTTCGTTCGTACCGACCGTCGGAGCGTCGAGTCCGGTAGCAAAGCGCCTTACCTGAATTACGTCAGTCGAATTCACCGTATTGTCGCCATCCGGACGCGGAGCCAGATCACCCTCAAACCCCTGTGGGGCAGGCGTGGGAGTCGCAGTCGGCGTATTTGTCGGGGTTGCCGTCGGGGTTGCCGTTGGCGTGTTCGTCGGTGTCGCTGTTGGCGTGTTTGTTGGTGTCGCTGTTGGTGTGTTCGTCGGTGTCGCTGTCGGCGTATTCGTTGGGGTTGCCGTCGGCGTATTCGTCGGTGTTGCCGTTGGCGTGTTCGTTGGTGTCGCGGTCGGAGTATTCGTTGGCGTTGCCGTAGGTGTATCTGTTGGCGTTGCCGTCGGTGTATTCGTCGGTGTATTCGTCGGTGTCGCGGTAGGAGTGTTCGTCGGCGTCGCAGTCGGAGTATTTGTCGGTGTCGGCGTACCGCCACTCGATGCATTGTACGCCGCCAGGACATCGACGCGTCCGTAGCCGAATGAGTTATTCGGTATCTGTGTCGAAGAGATGCCGCCGCAGGTTTGCGGCGTGGTCAAAATGACCTGCGGATTTGCCGTGTTTTGCAGCAAAGTTTTCGTCGCATCGATGTCGCGTACTAATGCCGGACGTGCCGACCAAAGTACTGCGATCACACCCGCGACATGAGGGCCCGCCATCGATGTTCCGCTAAGACTGCCATAGCTCGTATCGCTCGTTCTGGTTGCCGAGCGAACGTTAACCCCCGGTGCCGAAATGTTCGGCTTCAAAACATTCGGGGTGTAAAAAGTCGAAGGGCCGCGGCTGCTGAAGCTGGCGAGATTGTTGTTGATGTCGGTCGCACCGGTCGAGAAAGCGGCCGTGTAGATCGCCGGAGCATCTGCCACGGTAGAGCAGCCCGAACCCGAATTACCCGCCGAAACCTCGACAAAAATGCCGGCGGCCTGCGTATTGTTAACGATCGTTTCCAACTCGGCCCGTGTTGTGCAGCCTTCGCTGGGAGGGCAACCCCACGAGTTGTTAAGCACATGCGGACGCAACGTAGGGTTAGCGTTGTTCCCGGCGAGATCGGTCGGAGCGATCATGAATTGAAAACACTCGGTGTAGGTTGCCGGCGTGCCGACACCCACATTCATATTGCGGCAGCCAACCCATTTTGCCCCCGGAGCGACACCAACCTGGTTCCCCGTTCCGTCGTCACCAAGCGTTGTGCCAGCGGTGTGTGTTCCGTGACCTTGGTCGTCACAAGGGACCTGAGTGTTCGCTCCGCAGCTGCCGCCGCCAGTGTGGACCGCATCCCACCAGTTAAAGTTGTGATCCGCCATTGCGCCGCTCCAACCGCGATATTTGGGCCTCAGCGAACCATGAGTCCATCGAACGCCGGTGTCGAGTTGGCCGATCACCATATTCTGACCCGTAAAGCCAAGTGCCCAAACGGCCGGTGCATTCACACGCGTCACGCCCCACTCGACCGCAGCCGGAGCATCGCCGCCGCGTGTTGCATCACTAAAATTTGCGATCTCCGGATCTTCGATCCAGCGAGCCGCGCGATTCGAATCAACCCGTGCGACATCAGGCCGCGACGCAAGCTGCTCGACCAGCGAGGCATCGACGGTCGCAACGATCATGTTAGCAACCCAAAACGATTGAAACTTCGCGTTCTCCGTAGTGAGAAACGACTGAAGATCCGCCTGCGTCAACGCCGCGTGCGTCGTCAGCGTGTGGTACACAAACCACCCGCGTTCGTCCTCGTTCTTGATATCGTAGGCTGCACTCACATCGGCCTGATCGGCGAGCAGTATCACGACCTCAGCCTTCTTACCCTTACTTGTGTCCTCACGGACTGCGTCCGAGACCTTTGTCGCGGGATCGACATAGCCGTCAGCTCTCGTAAATAAAGGTCCGAAATAGGTCTGCGGAGCCGTCGAAGTGAAGATGGAATCGATCCCAGACGCCCGGCCAATCTCGCCTGACCCAAACGCGGCAAACAGGACACATAGGAAAATTACGGAAACGACGGTTAGCCGTTTCCTCGTAAATATTGAGTGCATATTATGAGAATTTCGCCCATCTGGGCCGTTAAACCTGAGATTTAACGGGTCAGATTATCTGCCCAAAATTCTAACATAACCATCGATCCATCGCATTGATACGTCATTGCCCGCCGCGTTGGAAGCTCCTTTTGAAGCAGCAGTATTGGTCAACCTTATAGGACTGTCGCCTGTCGCTTCTGCCGCTATATCGTACGTGATCCGCACCAGTTG
>JANNWQ010000248.1:0-2496 GCA_031408595.1 Acidobacteriota bacterium
GATTACCGCCATGCGCGAGGATCGCCGTCACGCCTGTGCGGATATTGTCACCCTGAATTATCGTCGTTTGCCCGACGGCTACGCCGGAGACATCGGTGATCGCATTGTTCTCACCGGTGGCCAGAACACCGATCTTAAGCCCGAGGTCACGTGCGCGAGGCCGCACAGACTGCGCGATGACATCTGTCGCAAAAAACCCAAATATGAGGACAATTATCAGGTTCTTAACGATAATCGAGGCTCTAATTCTGCTCATTCGTAATCTGACCTCAAACGAACTTTCCCGATGATACTATTGCTGTAATAAAACGCAGCGAAACGCCAATTAGTCACAAAACCATTTCTCAACCAATTCTAATAATTCGTATTGTAAAGCCTGAGTCGGTCCTATAACCATGATTAGGAACTTGTCAGGCACGAAATCGTCAAAAACTGTATTCCAGCGGAAATACTCTACGACATCATTTAGCGTTTCATTCTCGTGCCAGGTTGTCATGACAAATCGCTCGTCAGGTGGATCAAAATTCGGGTCGGACCCAACATACGCCTCATCGATCGAGTCATCCCATTCGGAACAGTAAAAGCCCGTGCAGACAGCGTATCGACAACTGGTCCTAACGATTTCCTCACTCAGTGCAACACGTTCAGTTGGTCGAATACTCCCGTCATTATTGATCAGCAACAAGGCATAATCGCCACCGTCAAACGGCGACTTCATAACGTATGGTCTTTGAATTTCCGTTAACCAAACGTCACAGCTGTGGGATTTGAGTATGCGTTGCATTGTTAAAGCCGAGTTGTTGAAACGATCAGACCTTTGCAAATGTCAGCCCCGTTTGTCCCTGATATTTCCCGCCGCGGTCCTCGTATGACACGCCGCAGTCTTCGTCTGACTCGAAGAACAGGATCTGACCGATGCCTTCGTTGATGTAGACGCGGAGCGGCAGATTGGCTAGATTTGCGATCTCGACGACGAGGCGGCCGGTCCAGCCGGCTTCGAGCGGTGTTGTGTTTACGAGCAGGCCGGCACGAGCGTAGGTTGATTTTCCGAGAGCGACGCCGGTTACGTTTCGTGGCATTTTGAAAGTCTCAACCGTCACGCCCAGCCCGTAGTGATGCGGTGGCAGTAGATAATATCTAGCTCCGTCCTCGGCCTCGCGAACAGGCGGCTCGATCAACGATTTTGCCTCATCAAAGCGTTTCGGGTCTATCTCATCGCCGTTTACAGGCGAGAAGATCCTAAAACCGTCATCCGCAAGCCGCATGTCGTAGCCATAGCTCGAACAACCCGCCGAGATGATACGTTTGCCATTGACCTCGCGCACCAACCCCGCGAGAAACGGCGTGATCATGCCCTCTTCCTCGGCCATCTTCCGTAGCCAAATGTCTGATTTGATCGTCATAGAATGTCGGTACCACCGGCATCGAGAGACATGGCCTCTGCGAGCAAAATAAAAAGAAGGTGATAAACCTTGTCAGTTTATCACCTTCTAATTTGAAAATCCGAACGGCCGCGGTCAAAGCGGTAAGGTTAATCTTTCGAGCTTCATTGTCCCGTCGCCCACCGTAAATTTGAGTGGAGAACCACCAACGCCGGCCTTCGCGATAATGGATCTATCGGTGAATGCGACTTTACGATCGCGTGGCTTGAGATCAACGAGTGAGTTTGCGATCGTTCCGGTTTTTAGGACCGTCGCGTCGATCTCGGCATGCATATTTGACGGCAAGCTCACGTTCAGTCCGCCCGTGCCAACATTAACGGTGGCCGAACGGCCCCGCCAACCCCGCACGCCAAAAGCCATATCCAACGTGCCCTTTCCGACAGTAATATTCGTCGTTCCGCCGACGACCTCGACGTCACCTTTCGTCTCGATAAAATTTACCCGCATCGAACCCTCGACTCCGGTTATCGACAGGTCACCTTTGCCTCCGTCGATCTCGAGGTCGGTATATCGCGGCACACGGATCTCATAATCGATACGAAACGGCACCGTAAGCAGATTCTTTGGAAAGTCCTTCGGCAGCTTTTTTAACCCGAACTTATTGTGCGGCCCGACACTGCCGACGGCCACGCGGATAGCGCTTTCGTCCGTGACAAACCCGGTGATCGCCGCAAGCTTTGTAAACTCAACATCATTCGCTGCCTCAATTCCGATAATTGCGATGATCTCGATCTCATTTTTCGGCGAACCAACGATCTTGATCGACCCATTCGGAGCGCCCGTAACAGTCAACGTCGCACCCGAGCTGAGATCAAATTTGTCGGTCTTGGTGGTCGTCCGAGCAGTCTGGGCTAAGGCGGCAATCGAAAATGCCACAACAAAAAGCGAGCACATGGCCAAACCTTTGATATTCATTTTGGGTCTATGGTAGTTAAGCCAAAAAATAGATAGGCTAAACTACTGAAATGAAACAACTAAACCGCTATTATCGGCGTTCCCGAATTGCGGAAAAGAAATTTCGTGAAATAATCAAGTATTTTGCACTTGATCTGAC
>JANNWQ010000249.1:0-3678 GCA_031408595.1 Acidobacteriota bacterium
TACACACAACGAACACGAACACGACCATGAGCACATGAATATCCCCAAGTATATTGGGATTTTCATGATACTCGTTGTTGGAACAATTTTGACTTACTTCGCCGCGACGGTGGATATGTACTGGATTAATCCGGGCATGAATACGCTGTTCGCTTTGCTGATCGCGTTCACCAAAATGGCGTTCGTGATGCAGTTTTTCATGCATGTGAAGTGGAGCCCGAGGCTGATCTGGCTGTCGGCCGTCGGCAGTTTCTTTTGGCTGGCGATCATGTTTTCGTACACGATGCAGGATTATCTGACCCGCGGGTCGGGAACATTCGCTAATTAGTTTTCGTTTGTCTTTAAAGCACGTGGGAGCGGCAAGCACATTTTGCATTGCTTCCACGGCTTTTTATTGTTAGCAATACTTGGCTCAAAGTGTTATTATTTGCGGTTTGATAGGGTATTTGTTCGCTAGAATACTGTTTTTTGCAACGGACTATGTCCTAGAACCATCTGAAATTAATGAAGCTTTACCCCGGTAAAAAATTGCAATTCCTGCTTATTGGCGTGCTTGTGGTGAGTATGTTCGCCTCTGGTTGTAATATCGTCAAGAAGGAAAGCAAGATTCCAACGCTCCTCAAGACCAACAACGCGACTCAGGCGGACCTTATCAAAGAGATAAACCGCTTTGCACGGGTCGATTCGATGCGCGCCAAGGTATTCGTTAAGTTTGAGGACAATTCGTTTGCGGAATTCGGCATGAAGGAAAGTTACCGCGATGCGAATGGCGAGATAGTCGTTCAGCGTCCCGGGATGATATTACTCAAGGTCCAGGTGCCTGTATTTGGTACTGATATTGCTCAGATGACCTCAGATGGCGAGAAATTTCGCGTGGCCATCTTAAACGATGGTGGCAGCGGCAAGTACAAGAAATTTGTAAAGGGCACGAACAAGGCGGACTATTCGGCCCTTCAGAAGACTCTGAGTGCAGGCGAGAAGGGTAACGGCAGGGACGCTAAAGAGCAGGTCAATGCTTTTGCCAATCTCAGGCCCCAGCATTTTACCGATGCGATGCTGGTCAGGCCTATCGCGGAGAGCAACCTGTACACTCACAGCACGATCTTTCAGATCGAAGAAGACACAACGGTCGACAGTAAGTCGCCCGCGCGCAATGTGACACGTGGTTACTATCTCCTCGACGAGTTTGAAAAGCAGGCGGACGGTATGTTGAAAATTTCGAGGCGTTTTTGGTTTGACCGCGTGGGCATTGTTCGCCTTGCTCGCCAGCAGATCTTTGATGCTCAAGGCGAGATCGAGTCCGATATCGTTTACGGAAGCGAAGGGAAGTTGACCGACACAGCTAATTTCGCCAATTTACCACTTCAGGTCCAGGTTACCAGGCCCAAGGAGCGGTATTCGATGCGTTTGACATACAGCGATCCTGAGGGCGTGACGATCGGAGATAGATTTCCCGAAACTGCATTCGTTCTGCAGAATTCATGGAATCTCGAAGAGGTCGATCTTGATCAGAAGCTCCGCGAGGCGATAATCGATCCTTCGTCGCAGATCAAAGGCAATACTGCGACACGCAACCAGTAGTCCCCAGATGAAATCGATCCTCCAAACCGTAGATCTCAAGAAATCATACAAGATCGGCAAGATCGATGTAGACGCGCTGCGTGGTGTGTCGCTCGATATCGCTGAGGGCGAGTTTGTGGCGATCATGGGGCCGTCCGGTTGTGGTAAATCGACGCTGCTTCATCTGCTTGGCGGGTTGCTTTCGCCGACAAGCGGCAGCATCGTGATCGACGGCGAGGACCTTGCGCAAGTTTCTGACGCACAGCGGACGGATATTCGTCGGCGAAAGATCGGGTTTGTATTTCAGCGTTTCAATCTTTTCCCGACCTTGAGTGCAGAGGGCAATCTCAAGTTGGCAGAGAAGATACACACGGGTAGCGGCAGTAAGAACTCCGACCGCCGCCGCGAGGTCTTGCGTCTGCTTAAGCTCGAGAATAAAATGCACCATAAGCCGCTAGAGCTTTCCGGCGGCGAACAGCAGCGTGTCGCCCTGGCCCGCGCGATCGTTAACGCACCGGCGATAATTCTCGCTGACGAGCCAACGGGTAATCTGGATACAGAGAATTCTGCGATCGTGCTTGATATGTTCAAGGAACTGAACGAGAAATTTAACCAAACGATCATCATGATCACGCACAACCCTGAGGCGGCCGCAGCGTGCGGACGGACGATCCAAATGCGTGATGGGCACATAGTTAATTGAACTTTTGCATATGAAAAACGTGATAAATTGGAGATATGAACGAGCCTCCTGGCAATGGGACATTCTTTGTATATTGATCATGTGTTTCATTTTTCTCTCGCCGAAGGAATGGTTCAATTGAGTTTTGGGGCTGCAACCCAATTCCGTTTTGCGCCGTCGAACCTAGAGCGGCTTGATGCCCTTTGGAGATGTTTTTTATGAAAAAGATATTGCGATATGCATTCATGGCAATTGCGATCGCGACGGTCGCATCGACAACCGAGGCCAATGCCCAAATTAGCGAGGTCCTAACGCGATTGGATGCCTACAATAAACGTTTGTCGACCCTCCAGGCTGACGTTACGATGAAAAAGTACAATCCGCAATTGCAGACGACGGATACGCTGATCGGAACAACGGTCCTTGTCCAGAAGTGTAAATCACGGAAGATGTGTGTCCGGCTTGATTGGAAAACTGAGAACGGCCGGCCTAAGCAGGAAAGTGTGTCCGTTATCGCTGATGACTATGAACTCTATAGCGGCGGCTCTCGCAACCAGGTCATTTATGGCAAAGTAAATCAAGCCAAGGGTAGCCCTCAGGCAGGAAGTGCGTTGGCCTTTATGAGCATGTCGAAGGCACAGCTCAAGGCAAATTATGACATTGCCTACCTCGGTCCGGTGAAATTAAGCAACGGCCGCGACGCATGGCATCTAGAACTTACTCCGAAAGCTACCACCAGCTACAAGGCCGCTGAGATCTGGGTAGACACCGATGGCATGCCGAGACAGGCCAAGGTGATCGAGAGAAATTCAGACACCACAACGGTCTTGCTTACAAACGATGTTCCAAATGAGAAGATCAATTTGGGCGTATTTAAGCTCAATTATCCGAGCAACGTGAAGAGGGTGAAGGGTTAGATCGATCAATCAAGTTAGTTAGAAAGTGCCCTGGTCAATCAGAAACGACCGGGGCATTTTATGTGTGGTTTGAAATGATTTCTATCAAATCCTATAATCTAAGGTTAGACGGTTTCTGGGTTGGTTTATGCCAAAAGCAAGTAGTTTTAGCAGATTTACGCGTGGCGTGAAGCACACGATCAAGGCGTTTGCGTCGACCAAGCATCCGGTGCTCGTGCACCTTGTGCCGATGCGGCGGTGTAATCTGGCTTGCACGTATTGCAACGAATACGATAAAACGAGCGATCCGGTGGCGATCGACGTGATGCTCAAGCGGATCGACAAGCTTGCCGAACTCGGCACGTCCGTCGTTACGATATCCGGCGGCGAACCGATGATGCACCCAGAGATCTACGAGATCATCGAGCGTATCCGCCACCACGGCATGATCGCCGGGCTGATCTCGAACGGATATTATTTCCAGAGCGAAAAGGTCAAGAAACTTAACGAAGTCGGACTCGATTATCTGCAGATCTCGAT
>JANNWQ010000250.1:0-4431 GCA_031408595.1 Acidobacteriota bacterium
TCACGAGCTAAGGAGACGGCAATGGTTGTGGTCTCGGATCATGGGTTTAATTCGAACCCAAAGGCTTATAGTCAGGGATATAGCCTGGTCAAAATGTTGGGCCGTCCAGCAGGTGGCGGACATCATACCGGTACAAAAAGGCGGTTGATGCTCGATTATTCATTAAAGGGACTCTATCCATTTGTTCCTGTGATCAAGACACATGCTGAGGAATCGTTTTATTTACGTGACCAATCGAGCAACTATCCGACGGCCCTTCTGGATTTTGACGGGAACGAACGTTCGTCGATACACCTGAGAAACAGCGACTTGAATCTGCTTCACATCTTGCTCCAGCAGATGAAGGGCCGAAACATCGAGCCGCCCATTTACGCCGCAGCGAAAGACGCTTTTTTTGACATCATCGAACGGCATCGGAGGGAATGGCAGCGAACCGGCAATGAACTAGGCGAGGAAATGAATGCACTCCGCCGCTGGATCGAGCTTCAGGAAAAAGCAGTCGCATCTCTGCCGAAGAGTTTTACGGCTGATGATATTGCTGCCGGGAAAGATAAGGAGGCACGGCGGGCGGCGGGGTTGTTGGATATTGCTATCCGTGAAGAAAAGCAATACAGAATGTACGCTGCCATGCTTGCCAACGTTACCGGGCTAAGCCGCGAAAATTTTGACGCCAAACGAATCAAGATCGAGGACGTGATCGCTCCCGGAGCCATGGGCGAGCAGAATACGATCAATCAGCTCCAGAATTACGTTGTCGGCATCTCGCGAAGCGGTCTGATTCTGAATGCAGATAAGGAGATAGATCTCGATCGCAGCTTTATACGCATCGATTATTTCGATTTGCTTCGGTCGCAGCGGGTTAAGAACAACGTCCAGGAAGGTATCAGCAACCGTCCGGTCGATTTTGTTGCCGTGCGATTGCCAAGTGCAGCCACTAGCACCGATATCGGCAAAGTAACGAGCGATCATTCGATATGGCTCTACGGCGATGAGAATAAGCAGGCGATAATACAGACTCGAATGGACAAGAATGGTGTCGCGAGCTACCGATATCAAGCCGTTAGCGGATTGCGGCAGAATCCAAATGGCAAGGTTGAATTCACGGAGCAACCCCTCACCGACGGCTTTCCTCTACGGTATTTTGAAGACCCTGATTTCGCCATTCAGCTAGCCGGACGTTCCGCGTGGTTAGCGGAATGGCATACTGAGGCAGAATGGATGGCGGCCATTCATCGAACGAAATATTCAAATGCCATGATCGGTTTGCACGAGCAGCTAGACGCTCATCCGATCCCCGAAAGCGACACGACTCCAACCGATGGCCTCTTACGCAGATTTCGTCAGCGTCAACGTCAGTTGACCGAGCCCGACTTGCTGATCCTCGCCAATAATCATTGGAATTTCGACGTACGCGGATTCAACCCTGGTGGAAATCATGGCTCGTTCTTCCGCGTATCGACCAATTCGACGCTTATGTTTGCCGGTGGCAGCGAGACCGGCATTCCCCGTGGACTTGTCGTTGAGCAGCCGTACGATAGTCTGAGCTTTGTGCCGACTATTCTAAGGATGATGGCGAAGACGGACAATGAGAATCGACCGCTCGACGGTCTCGCCCGACGTGGATTTCACCGCTTCCCGGGACGGGCGATCACGGAGATCACAGACCGAACGACTCCGACGGCAAAACCTTGATCGCTTACCAGTAGACAAATTACTAGTCTCGCTTATCGACCGATCCATACAATTGCGGGCTTCCCTATAGGGCGAAACTGGAAAAAGCCGGCGTTTTTCCGTTTACTAACGGTGGATTTTGTCCGAAACTCGATAAAGATGACCCGTTTGCTCAAGAAGTTTAGATATTTCACCGTGTTGTTGTTGCTGGTAATGCAGTTCGCCGCAACTGGCACGGCTCAGCGGCGTTTTTATATCGCACCTGACGATCACACCGATTATTATTGGGTGGCCGATGAAGCGACCTACCGCACGGCCTTCCTCAACATGATCGACTACTACCTCAACAAGATGGATCAGACGGCGTCGAATCCGTCGGATCAGCAGATGAGGTGGAGTTGCGACGGTAGCCTTTGGATGTGGGAGTACGAGAAGAACCGAACGCCACAGCAATTTGAACGAATGATGTCGCGTGTTCGCGATGGCCATATGAGCGTGCCCAAGAACGCTCTCGTTCTGGCTCAGGGCGGCTCGTCGGCTGAGGCGGTGATCCGCGGGATGTACTATCCGGGTTTGATCGAACGGCGTCATAATGTTGAGTTCCCAATGGCTATTGCGATGGAGAATCAGACCCTGTCGTACGGCCTGCCTTCACTGTGGGCGGGTTCGGGAGCCAAATATAGTTGGAAGGGCGTCTGCAACTGTGCCACATTCATCAACGGCATGCAGAATCGCGACCGCGAGATCTACTACTGCGGCGGGCGTGACGGCAGCAAGGTTTTGATGAAGTGGAACTCTCAGTTCACGACGAACCAGAGCTTCGGCGGCTACGCCGAGGCGTTCAATCCGATGGCCGCGATCAATTTCGCCGAGACTAATGCCACATTTCAAACAAAGTACCCTTTCCCTGCGATCGGTGCCTTTGGCATCGGCTGGGACGATCTGGCGTACATGAGCGACGAGGCAGTGATGATCGCCCAGCAAAATACGACGACTGAACGCCGCATCATTGTATCCAATCAGGAAGACTTCTTTCGGGACTTTGAGCAGAACTACGGCTCGGGCCTTGAGACTCACGCCGCTGCATACGGCAACGAGTGGGACATCTACATCGCGTCGCTGGCCGAGGTCTCGTCGCGAATGAAACGCAGCGTCGAGAAGCTTCGTGCTGCCGAGGCGATGGCGACGCTGGTCTCGATGAATTCGCCCTCATTCATGGTTGCTCGCACAGCCGCTCGGGACAAGGCGATGCTCAACATGGGCCTTTATTTCGAGCACGACTGGACCGCCGACGGCCCGATCTCTCGTACCGTTCGTGCTAACTGGAGCCGTTCGGTCGAGCGTGAGATCACGTCGTACGTCGAAACACTCCACGAGGACGCACGCATCGCACTCGCCGGCCAGATCTCGCGTGCCGGCACGGAAGAGCGGTTCTTTGTGTTCAATCCGCTGAGCTGGACACGCACCGATTTCGCGGACATTCCGCTAAAGATCTATAACCGAAAGGTCAGCGTCTTTGACGTCACGACCGGCGAAGAAGTGCCTTCGCAAGTAATGCGTGTCGGCACGAAAACCGTCCTGCGTGTAATGGCGGCGAACGTGCCGTCAGCCGGATACAAGGTCTTCGACATACGACCGGGAACCACTCAGACGTTTTCCGATGCGGCCGTCTCGACAGCGACGACGATAGAGAATTCGTTCTACCGCGTCACCGTCGCTCCGGACGGTGCGATCACCAGTTTGATAGACAAGACACGCGGCAATCGCGAGACCGTCCGCAACATCGGCGGTAAGGTTCTCAATGACATTGGCGGCAATCGCTCGGGCATGTTGACCGTCGAGAACGCCGGACCTGTAAGTGTCACGCTACGAGCAATTTCGACGAGTCCGCTCGCACATACCACGCGGATAACGCTCTTTCGAGACAGCGACCGCGTCGATGTGGTCAATGAGATCACGCAGAATTTTAGCAATGTTCGGCACTGGAGCCATTCCTTTGACCTCGCCTCACCCGACGTTTGGCACGAGGAGGTCGGGGCGGTCATTCGCGGCAAACTTACCACAAACGGCGGCCATTATTACCCGAAACACGCCCGATACGACGCTCTGACGATGAACCATTTCGCCACCATGACGAACGGCTCCGGCAGCTTCGGCGTGACGCTTTCGAACTGGGACGACCAGTTCATGCGGCTCGGCGAGAACAATCGCGACATACTCGACACCACCACGCCGCAGATCAACGTCCTTGCCGGTGGACAGATCGACGGCCCGACGCTCGGCATCCCGAATCAGGGTGGCGACAGCTATTTTCTGCAAAGGTTCGCACTCTGGACGCACGGTGCGTTTGATCAGACTGCGGCGATGAAATTCTCGCTACAGCACCAGAATCCGTTCGTCACCGGAATGATCGACGGCACCGGGACCCAAACGCGTCCATACCCCGCGTCGAATTTCTCGTTCCTCACCATCTCAAATCCAAACGTCCTCCTCTGGGCCCTAAAGCCCGCCGAAGACGGCATCACCCGAGGCCTCGTCGCTCGCGTCTGGAACCAAGGGAATGCGAGCAGCTACACCATTTCTCTCAACCAACCCATCACCGCCGCCGAACGCCTCACCCACGTCGAAACGACGATCGCTCCTGCAACCGTAACTTCGGGTGTATTGAACGCCAACATCAACCAACAACAGATCCAAACGCATTTGCTAAAGACAGTTGGAGCGGGACACAGGTGAGAGTTTCGCATTTTACAACGCGTC
>JANNWQ010000251.1:0-3130 GCA_031408595.1 Acidobacteriota bacterium
AGATCGAGGCCGGTTGGCCCGCGAGCGTTTTGAAGCGGCAGAGCGACTGGATGGGCCGTAGCGAGGGTGCGTTTGTTGAGTTTGAGGTGATGGCGCATGGCGATTCGCTGTTTTCGTGCCCGATCGTGGATGGGCTGACGAGTTTGAGCGGTCATGGAAAAGGGCGGGTTCGAGTCTTCACGACGCGGATCGATACAATTTACGGGGCGAACGCGATCGTTCTGGCCGCTGAGCACCCCGTGATCCAGGCGAACATTGATAATTTCTCCGAGGAGGTCGCGACCAAGATCGCCTTTATTCGTGCCGAGAATGCAAAGCCGACGGACCACGAGGCCGAGATAGAAAAGGACGGCATCGATACTGGTTTGCGTGCCGTTAACCCATTCAGTCACGAGGAGATACCGGTTTGGGTCGGCAATTACGTGATGATGGAATATGGTACCGGAGCCGTGATGAGTGTGCCGGCACACGACGAACGTGATTTTGAATTCGCAAAGAAGTTCGGGCTACCGATCCGCCAGGTCATCTCCGAGCCGCACATGGAGCACGCCCATCACACGATGCAGGCGATGGCTCTCGAGGTGCCGCTGACGGTCTATGGCGTACTCGTCCATTCGGATTACTGGAACGGTAAGAAGAGCGAAGACGCGAAGAAGGAAATGGCCGAGTATGCCGTCAAACATGGGTTTGGTGAGGCGGCGACGACCTATCGTTTACGGGACTGGGGAATATCGCGGCAGAGATTTTGGGGCTCGCCGATACCGATAATTTACTGTGATACATGCGGTGTGGTGCCCGAGAAATTTGAGAATCTGCCGGTGCGTTTGCCAGAGAATGCCCCGATCACGGGCACTGGCGAATCGCCACTGGCGAAGGTGCCGGAGTTTTACGAGACAACCTGCCCAAAATGCGACGGCCCCGCGCACCGTGAGACGGACACGATGGATACGTTTGTCGATTCGTCGTGGTATTTTTTCCGTTATCTCGACCCGACCAATGAGGACATGCCGTTCGACATCGAGAAGGCGGCGTATTGGGCCCCTGTCGATCAATACATCGGCGGCGACGATCACGCGGTAATGCACCTGATCTACGCGCGGTTTTGGTCGAAGGTGATGCGTGATATGGGGCTTGTTACCTTTAACGAACCCGTCAAACGCTTGCTCACGCAGGGGATGGTGGTTGGCGAGACGTTTTTTGATGACGAGACGGGGAAGCGCGTTTATTATCCGGCAGCTGACGTTACCGTCGAACGCGACGCCAAGGGTCGACTTACTTCTGCGGTAAACGCAGAGAGCAGACAACTTAAGCACGCCATCGAACGAATGTCCAAATCAAAGGGCAACGGCGTTGATCCCGACGAAATGGTCGAGATCTACGGCGCTGACGCGGCGCGTTTGTTCGTGATGTTTGCGGCACCGATCGAGAACGAATTGGTTTGGCACGAGGCCGGGATCGAAGGTGCGGTGAGGTTTTTGCAGCGGGTTTGGCGATTAGTCTATAAATGGGAATCGGTTTTGAATTGCCACGCTCTTCAGAGCGTGGAAAAGGAGCCTCAAAATGTTCCCGAAGGTCGCGAAGCGACCGAGGCTGGTTCGTCGCCCGCTGACGCGGGCTCCAGAGACATGAAGGGAGACGCTAACCCCGCTCTAAAGAGCGGGGCAATTCATCCGAGTGGAGGAATCGACAGGCGGCTTCGCCAAAAGACGCATCAGACGATCAAACGTGTTTCGGACAGTTTTGAGAGCTTGCAATTCAACACGCCGGTGGCGGCGTTGATGGAATTGTCGAATGCGATCGGGGATGTTGAGTTTGACGGTGCCGACGAAGAGACCGTATTTGCGGTACGCGAAGCGTTGATGAGTTTGGTTCTGATGCTGACGCCGTTCTCGCCGCATACTTCTGAGGAACTTTACTCAATTCTTGTCGGAAATGAGGACGGAATACTCGCTAATTCAGCGAGATTTCCTGAGTTTATCGAGGAAATGGCAAAGGCTGACGAGATCGAGATACCTGTTCAGATCAATGGCAAACTTCGTTCACGCGTCATGGCAGCGCCGGAGACATCGAATGAAGAACTGGAAAAGTTGGCATTTGCGGATGAGAAGGTGCGGGAGTTTACCGATGGCAAAGAGGTGGTCAAGGTCATCGTCGTGCCAAAACGACTTGTGAACATTGTCGTCAAATAAAATAGCGATCGGTCAGATGCACGGATATTCCGGCTTAACCTTGCTCGAATACCGCAAAAAAACTAAAATCAGAACGTACTTAGGTGTGCGTTCATTGGCTGCGAAAAGTGAAACCATCGCGGCCGATTGACCGTTTGTAAATTTGGCGCGGAATGAACCTCAATGAAGGAATGCCAGCTTTGTAAGAATTGTTACTCCGATAGTGTGGTAACGTGTCCGCATGACGGGATGCCGACGGTTCACACTATTTCGGGCGAACCGGTTCTCGAAGGTAAATATCATATCGAATGCCGCCTCGGCCAGGGCGGAATGGGCGTCGTTTACAAAGCCCGCCACGCTTATCTCAAAACACAACTAGCTATCAAGGTCATTTTGCCCGATCTAGTCGGAAATGATCCGCAGCTTGTCACACGTTTTCGTCAGGAAGCTCTTGCCGCTGCGGCGATACGACATCAAAACGTCGTGAGCGTGACGGATTACGGTGTGATCGATGGAACGCTGCCGTTCCTCGTAATGGAATATGTCGAGGGAGAATCGCTCCACGACATGCTTGCCCGTGAGAAATCTCTGTCACCCGAACGTGCATACGAACTAATGGCCGCCGTCTGTGCGGGCGTTGGTGCGGCTCATCATCAGGGCATCGTTCACCGAGACCTCAAGCCGCTTAACATCATGATCTGCAGCGACAAACCCACCTTGTCGCAATCGGTAAAGATCCTCGATTTTGGCCTTGCAAAGATTAAATCGGGCGAATTGCTCGGCTCATTTGTCCAGGCACAGACAACGGGGTTAATGGGCTCGCCTTATTACATGGCGCCCGAGCAATGGGCCGACGAAGAACCTGATTCGAGATCCGACATCTATAGTTTGGGCGTGATGCTGTTTCAGATACTCGCGGGCGACGTCCCCTTCAAGGGGTCGTCGATCCCGGCGATCATGAA